>CAZKER010000149.1:0-3607 GCA_964551845.1 uncultured Cyanobium sp. | reverse complement strand
GTTCGGCCAGAGCTGGCGCTGGGCCGGTCAGTACCGCAGCAGCGACAAGAGCATCGGTGCCGACTGGAGGCAGATCCGCATGCAGGTGCCGGCATTGCTTGCCGACATCGCCTTTCAGGTGGAGCACCAGGTGGATCCGGTGGATCGAATCGCCATCCGTTTCCATCACCGACTGGTTTCCATCCACCCTTTCCCCAATGGCAACGGCCGCCATGCGCGCCTGATAGCTGATGTCTTGATCGAGCAGCTGGGGGCACCTCGCTTCTCCTGGGGAGGCAGCAGCTCCCTGGTCGATACATCAGGCCTGCGCCAGCAATACATCGCCGCTCTCCAGCAGGCCGACCGAGGTGACTTAGCCGCCCTGCTCGCCTTTGCGCGAGCGAGCTGAGCAGACACCGCAAGGCTCCGTGCGAATTCGTTGAGCGCACCTATCGGTGCGACGACGGCAGTCCTCCGCTCCGGGGCCGGTGATGGGTGGCGGGCAGGGCTGCTTTCCCGCGGCTGCGGTGCCATGGCACTCATGCACACAGAAAGATCGGAGCGAAGCTCCAGGCCTCCGCACGCGGCTCGGCCGCCGGTGGCAGCTCCTGTTCAGCGGAATAGAACAGACCGCTGCAGGCAATATTCATGAACGACAGCTGGGCGAGCAGTTCGCCCTCTGAAAACGTCTTGAGCACAGCTAGATGCTCAAGCCTGTTTTCGTATTTGGCTGCCTCGATCAGGGTGAGGCCCATGGCACAGGGGGCAGCGCCCCGGGGAGGTCAGGGGCTATTGCCGAGAGGCCAAGTTCAGCATCAACAGCTGGTCTGCTCTCCCTGTGCTGGGTCCTGCCTGTGCGGCCGCCGGTGGTGCCCGCTTCAAGCTGCTGGCAAACGAAAGAGCTCCAATCGCCTGCCGGCTGGATTCACGGAAACAGTCAGCAAAAACCGGCCACACAAGGCACAACCTGTGGCCGGCAGCAAGTACTCCTTATCAGTAGAGATCAGAGTTGACTTCTACGAACTCACCTCTGCAGCAGAACTGTCAGCAGGAGTGGTTGTGGGTAACGGATCTAGAAACCCAAGGATTCCACTTTTGGGGGAGCTTCCGGGGCCCAATTTGCATAGACCTTTTTCCATGCTTGGACTGTTTCTTTGCCAATTTCAGAGAGAACAGCACTCCCCGTTCCCTCGGTGGAGAAACGGATATAGCCGTTCTTGCCTGCAGGGAAGTTACGAAGAGCGGCGGCAACTTCATTGGTAACCGTAAATCTCCCATTGCAGCCCTTGATGATGAGGAAGCTCTCGCCATCAGGAATCCAGAGGATATCGGCCTCGAATGGAATTATGTTGCTTATCACAGCAGAGCCAAAGCCACCGCTAGAGATGTATACCCAATAACCACCAATCGATATTCCGTAGCGCCCCCAAGCAGAAGAGACCTTTGATCCACCTGGAATGAAGTTCTGGTCAAGCACCCCCACCGACTGTCCCGTAACCGGATCATTCAGGGAAAGAGCCTGCGAAAATGGTAGGTCGTTTTTGGGGAAACGGAAGTCAGAGTTCAGCTGAACATCCTTAAGATCACTGTAGCCACTAGGCAGTACAGTCTTGCTGACACGGGTGACTGTCGACCTCAGATTTTTCTCGCAAAAGACATTTTGCGCAGGCGTGCTGGGAGAGTTGCCAGCATTGCCGATTTGCGCGGAAGCTGGAATCCCCGAGGCCGACAGCGCAAGGCCGAGGGCGAAATAGGCAAATGTGTTTTTCATGATTTAAAGAACTTGGTCGTACTTAAGCAGCCGAAGCATTTTGGAGTATTCACTCACCGCCTTGCTCGATATTTTGACGGTGAAGTCACCCTCACTGGTTGCAGCCTGCAGAGTCAAAGGGGATGTTGGCGCATTGATAATGGCCCTCCTCAGGCCACTCGGCATGTAGTAGCCACCTCTGGCCAGAATTGGTAGACCATAGGACTGGCCATTGATCTTTGCTGTGACCTTGGTTGGGTATTGGTAGATCAAGGCACAGCCTGCACATCCTTCGTATCGGAAGAGCCGTAGGGCAACGGGATAAAAGACGGCTTCAAAGCCTCGGCTTGGCGCAGAACCATCGAAGTCCTTGGTCCGAACAGCTGGAATCTCTCGAGAAGTGTCAGGATCTCTGTAGAAGCCAAATACATCGAGCAAGCATTGATCGAAGCATATTGGAACTTCAAGCTTGACGCGCTCGAGTTCCTCCGGCTTCCATTCTCCTATTGCAAATTGACACTCCTTAATCTGTGGGTCCTTGGCGCAAAGTGCAGCCAAGCTCCGTGACTCCTTTAGCGCAACAATGTTGTAGTCAAGGCTAGTAGATCGAATGCCCTGTGCTTGAGCGATGGTGCCAAGTAGCAGTGGCACGAGCAGGGCAGCAGGCTGAGCTAGTAATCGCATAGACCATAGCCATTGCATTCATCTTACGGGCAGCCTCGATCGATAAAAACCATGCGAATTGTGCATAGTTTTTATCTTCGCTCTGGTGTCTTGCCGGCCCATTCGGCAACAGCAAGGGACTGCCTTGCTGCCATGACCACAACCTCTCTTGCTGCCCAGGCACCTTTCACAGCTGAACGCTGGCGCCAGTTCTGGAATGCCTGGAAGGCAGCGCCACAGCAACTCGAGGGGATTGAGCAGTTGCGGATCGCCGTCATTGCTGCCGATCCAGCGATCCTCACCGAGGCCGCGCCCTGGCGGCAGACCTTCTCATCGGTACCCCCGGCTCCAGAGGTCTCAGCCCATGCCAATCCCTTGCCGGTGGCCTGGGAGAACCAGAACGACAACGCCTCCGGTACCGGCTACCGCGAGTGCTTCTCTAGTAGCTGCGCCATGCTCGCCCGCTACTGGGGCAAGGTCAGCTCGGACGATGAGTACAACGCCATCCGCGCCAAGTACGGCGACAGCACTAGTGCAGAAGCCCAGCTCTCGGCCTTGCGCTCCCTGGGGCTGACCGCCAACTTCGCGACAAACGGTGATCGAGCAGCTTTGGAGCAGCAGATCAACCTGGGACGGCCGGTGGCCGTGGGCTGGCTGCATCACGGTCCGGTGTCAGCACCATCAGGTGGGGGTCATTGGAGTGTGGTGATCGGTTTCACCGAGGCGGTGGCCATTCACAACGACCCCAACGGAGAAGCTGATCTAGTCGCTGGTGGTTACACCGCCAACACCAACGGCGCAGGCCAGCACTACACCTGGAAGAACTGGCAGCCCCGTTGGGAAGCCGATGGCAATGGCACCGGCTGGCTGCTCACCTGCCATCCGTAAGTAGGGGAGGACAGAGATCACCGAGCAGGTCCATGAGCGATGAACTGCCGCCCTCGCCGCCACTTGCCCAGAGTGGCGGCAAGCCTCCCTTTGATCGTGAGCGCTTTGTCTTTAAGACCCTGGCGGTAGTGATCTGCACCCAGCTTTTGATCTATTCCCTTGCTGCTGGGGTCTGCGGTCAGCGGGCATTAGCGGGCCGGCCAGTTGGTCAGGTATGTCCAGGCACGCTTGAGAAATTGCAGATGGGTTTTGATTCCACCCTCAACCTGCTGCTGGCGCTACTGGGCGGTGCAGCGCTGACGAGGGTTGGTAGGCCGCCTGGCTCTT
>CAZKER010000148.1:0-2896 GCA_964551845.1 uncultured Cyanobium sp. | reverse complement strand
ATCTGGGCCCGATCGCGCTCATCGAGGGCCAGATCAATGGCGGAGGCAATGCGTTCGGCGGCCCGTCGGGCGAGCTGGGCCGCGTTGACGGCCACCTCAAGGCGATAGGTGGTTGCCATGGCTCGGCTCACTCCATCCACTCGGTGTGGAAGCTGCCGGGCTTGTCGACCCGCTCGTAGGTGTGGGCGCCGAAGCAGTCGCGCATGGCCTGCACCAGGTTCTGGGGCAAGCGGGCGCTGCGATAGCTGTCGATGTAATCGAGGGTGCTGCTCAGGCAGGGCACCGGAATCCCAGCCAGGGCCGCGCCGGCAACCACCTGCCTGAGCCCCGGCAGACGGCGGTTGATCTGCTCGGCAAACCAGGGATCGAGCATCAGGTTGGCCAAACTGGGGTTAGTGCCATAGGCATCCTGTATTCGCTGCAGCAACCGGGCGCGGATGATGCAACCACCTTTCCAGATCTGGCCGATGGCCGAGAAATTGAGGTTGTAATCGTGGAGCTTTGAGGCCTCCTGCAGCAGGGCCATGCCCTGGCCGTAGCTGACGATGCAGGCAGCAATGCAGGCATCGCGCAGGGGTGCCATGGAATCTGCCGCACTGCCCAGATCAAAGCTGTGGGCAGGAGGCTCTGGCAGCAGGGCGCCCGCCTTGAGCCGCTCGGGGCGCAGGGAGCTCAGCACCCGGGCGTTGAGTGCGGCATAGATAGTTGGCACAGGGACACCCATCTCCAGGGCACTCACCACCGTCCACAGACCAGTGCCCTTCTGGCCTGCTGCATCAACGATCGCCTCAACCAGATCGGCACCGGTTTCAGGATCCTTGGTGCGCAGGCAGACCTCGGTGATCTCCACCAAGAATGACGACAGTTCCTCAGTTTCGTTCCAACTGGCCAGTACATCGGCCATCTGGTCACCGTTGAGCCCACCAACCCGCTTCATCAGGTCGTAGGCCTCAGCCAGGATCTGCTCAATGCCGTACTCAATACCGTTGTGCACGGTCTTGACAAAGTGGCCAGCGCCCCCGGGGCCGATGTAAGTGACACAGGGACCGTCGTCGACCTGGGCTGCCATCTTGCGCACCAGCGGTTCGATGGCGTCGTAGGCCGCCTTGGTGCCGCCTGGCATCATGCTGGGCCCTTCCAAGGCACCTTTGGCTCCGCCGGAGACGCCCATACCGATGTAGCCGAAGCTCTTGCTCTCCAGCTCGGCTACACGGCGTTCCGTATCGGCGTAGAGAGAATTGCCGCCGTCAATCAGTAGGTCACCCTCCTCAAGGAAGGGGGAGATCGCCGCAATCGTGTCGTCTACTGGCTGGCCGGCCTTGACCATCATCAAGATGCGGCGTGGACGCTCCAGCGTCGCTACAAATTCCTCAAGGGTCGCGGCGCCAACGATGTCCTTGCCGGCCCCACGGCCTGCCAGAAATTCATCGGTTTTGGCCTTGGTGCGATTGAAAACAACGGAGGAGTAGCCGTTGCGCTCGGCATTGAGGACGAGGTTTTCCCCCATCACTCCCAAACCGATCAGGCCGAAATGCGCCTTACCCATGACTGACTTTGAAGCTTTTGGCGTCAGTGTGGCGAAGCGTGCTGGTCAGCCCAGGCATCCGTCACAACTTGGTGGCAAAGGTGTCAGCAACTCCTGGTTTTTGCCTCCTGAAACCCTGCCAGCGCTGCCAGGTCAAATCACCGTGCCATCAGCGATAGTGCCATTTTTGACAACCACCACAATGCCGTTGCGGATGTAGAAGTTGAGCTCGGGACGGTCCGCCTCCTCAACGTGGTCCTTGTTGACGATCGTCACGTTGTTGCCGATCCGGACGTTCTTGTCGAGGATGGCGCGCTTCACGGTGGTGCCCCTACCCACTCCCAAGGGGATGCCGCCTCGCTCGCGCAATACCAGGCGCTCCTCGGAGGATTCGAAGTAATCGGCTCCCATTAGCAATGTGTCCTGTAGCACCACTTCATCCTCAACGCGGGAGCGCACACCCAGAACGCAGTGGTGGATGCTGCAAGCCTTAAGCAGGGAGCCTTCCCCAATGATTGAAGCGGTCACTTGGGCGTCCTGCAGCTTGCTAGGGGGCAGGTAGCGGGGCCGGGTGTAGATCGGGAATTTCTCGTCGTAGAAAGAGAAGGCCGGATTGGGTTGATCGGTAAGCGCCAGGTTGGCTTCATAGAAGGCGCCGATGGTGCCGATGTCCTCCCAGTAGTCGTCAAATAGGAAGCTCTGGAGGCGGTCACCGCGGGCCAGGGAGGCGGGGATGATCTCCTTGCCAAAGTCCGTGGAGGTGGGGTTGCTGCTCAGCAGGTCAAAAAGGGTGTCGCGGCTGAATACATAGATACCCATTGAGGCGAGGTAGGGGCGCTTGGCGGCTTCTTCCGCTGAGAGGCCGAGGGCCTGGGTGTCAACCCGCATGGTCTCCAAGGCCTCACCCTTGGGCTTCTCACGAAATTCTTGGATACGGCCATCACTGCTGGTGCGCATCAGGCCAAAATCCTCAGCCTGGGCAGGATCAACTGGTAGGGCGCCAACGGTGAGCTGGGCACCGGTGTCGATGTGGTGCTGCACAAAACGGCTGTAGTCCATCCGGTAGAGCTGGTCACCGGAAAGAATCAGATAATGGTCTACGTCCCATTCGTGGAAAAGCCACTGGTATTTGCGGACTGCATCCGCAGTGCCCTCAAACCAGCTAGGGCTTTCAGGGGTCTGCTGGGCTGCCAGAACCTCCACAAACCCTTGACCAAATCCAGCCGAAAGGTTGTAGCTCATCGTCAAGTGACGATTCAGCGACGCACTATTAAACTGGGTCAATACATAAATTTTATTGATCTCAGAATTGATGCAGTTGCTTATCGGAATATCAATTAGACGATATTTACCTGCCAGTGGTACCGCGGG
>CAZKER010000147.1:0-11076 GCA_964551845.1 uncultured Cyanobium sp. | reverse complement strand
CCTGGAGCTGGCCAGCGGCACCCTGCTTGATCCCCATGGAGGGCAGTTGGATCTAGAGCGGCGTCAGCTGCGCTTTTTGCATGGCGGCAGCGTCCGCGATGACCCCACCCGGCTGGTGCGCGGTGCCCGCTACGCGGCGCGGCTGGGGTTGGAGCTGGATGCCGCCAGTGCTGGGCAGGCCCTATCCACTTTGGCAACGTGGCCCTGGGCTTGGCGGCAGGGGGATCCGCCCGCTCAGGCGCCGGCAGCCTTGGGCACCCGCCTGCGGATGGAGCTGGAGCTGCTGCTGGAGCGCGAGCCTTGGCTGGCAGCGCTGGGGGCACTGCAGCGCTGGGGCGCTCTGGTGCTGCTTGATCCGGCGCTGCAGACCGATACCCAGTGGCCGCGGCGGCTGCGCTGGGCCGGGCGGCTGGGGTTGCCGTTGCTGGCGGCCCTGGTGGCGGGAGCGCGCGAACCCCTCGCCCTGGCGGAGCGGCTGCAGTTACCCCACCGCCAGCACCGACTGCTGGCGCAATGGCTGGAGCTGCGGCGCCGGCTTGAGGAGCAGCAGCTGGTTGGCTTCCCGCTGCTGCCCGAGTACTGGTGCGCCCTGCTGGAGGCTTCTGGCTGCAGTCCGGAAGCGGTCGCTTTGGCCCTGGCCTGTGGTAACGGGCCGCGCCGGCCCCTGCTGCGCTGGTTGCTGCGCTGGCGCCAGGTCAAGGCCGAGCTCACCGCCGCTGACCTGCTGGCAGGTGGCATGCGTCAAGGCCCCGAGTTGGGCCGGCGGCTGCGGCAGCTGCGGGCAGAGAGGCTGAGCCTGGAGCGGATATGAGTGCCGTGGCCCCCTCGTTAGGGTGAAGGGATGACGGATCGGATGCTTGTTCCCCGAGTAGTGGTGGCCGTACCGGCTCGGCTGGAATCGGCGCGGCTGCCGGGCAAGCTGCTCGCAGACATCGCCGGCAAGCCGATGCTGCAGCACGTGCTGCAGCGATGCCGCCTGGCCCGGGGAGTGGCGGCCGTGGTGGTCTGCACCGACAGCGAGCAGGTGGGTGAGCTGGTTCAGGACTGGGGCTTCCCTGTGCTGATGACTTCGCCCCATTGCAGCTCGGGCAGTGAACGCCTGGCCACCGTGGTGGCGGAGCTGGTGGCTGCCGCGGGGGGCGTGGTCTCTGATGTTGATGAAACCCTGGTGATCAACGTTCAGGGCGACCAGCCGCTGTTGGATCCGGCGATCATTGAAGCGATGGCCGCGCATTTTGCTTTGCTGCAGCGGCCGCCGGTGCTCACGCCCGTCTATCCCCTCACCGCCGACAAGTTGCACGATCCCAATGTGGTGAAGGTGCAGCGGGCCCGCGACGGTCGCGCCATTACCTTCTCCCGCAGTGCCCTGCCCCATTTGCGCGGGGTGCCACCGGAGCAGTGGGCTCACCACACCACCTATTGGGGCCATGTGGGTCTCTATGGCTATAGGGCCGATGTGTTGGCTGGCTGGCCGGCGCTGCCCATTTCGCCACTTGAAGATCTGGAGAAACTGGAGCAGTTGCGGCTGATCGACGCCGGTATTCCTTTGCTCACCTACGAGGTGGATCAGGACTGTCTCTCGGTTGATACCCCGGAGCAGCTGGAGCAGGCCCGGGCCTTGGCGCTCGCTGAGTAGGCGGTGGTTTAGGCGTTGCCCTCTCGCCAGCCTTCCCGGTTGAGGGTCTGCAAAAGCCCCCGCTGCTGCAGCAGGGCTTCGGCAAGTTCACGCACGGCGCCGTCACCGCCGCGGCGGCGAAGTACCCAGTCAGCCTGACGGCGCAGGCCGTGGACGCCATCTGCAGGGCAGATCAGCAGCCCTGCGGCGGGGCGCACGGTGAGGTCGTTCAGGTCGTCTCCGATGAAGGCGGTTTGCTGGCGCTCGAGCTGCAGGTTTGCCTGCAGTTGGCGTAGAGCGCTGAGCTTGTCGCCCACGCCCACTAGGCAGTGATTGACTTGCAAGTGCCGGGCTCGTTGCTCGATGGCGCCGCTGCGCCCGCCGCTAAGAAAGGCGACTTCAATGCCTGCTCGCTGCAGCATCCGGATCGCCAGACCGTCGCGCACGTCGAAGCGCTTCACCACCCGGCCTTGCTCGTCGTAGTGCAAGCCGCCGTCGGTAAGCACGCCGTCAACGTCACAAACCAGCAGCTCAATCGCTGCGAGATCCCGGCGCCGCAGCAGGGTTCGTTGCAGCAACCGGCGAATCACAGGCTGCTCGGGGCCAGGCCCTCTGCTACTACCTGACGCAGGGCCAGCAGCTGGCAGAGCAGAGCTTCCAGCCGGTGTAGCGGCACCATATTTGGCCCGTCGCTGAGGGCGTTGTCGGGGTCGGGATGGGTCTCCATGAACAGACCATCCACCCCCACGGCGACGGCAGCTCTGGCCAGCGGTGCCACAAATTCCCGTTGCCCACCGGTGCTGGTGCCGCGCCCGCCTGGCTGCTGTACGGCGTGGGTGGCATCAAAGATCACCGGGCAACCCAGGGCCTGCAGCTGGGGGAAGCTGCGGCAATCCACCACAAGAGTGTTGTAGCCAAAACTGGTGCCCCGCTCGGTGAGCCAAAGGCGGCCACTGGCGGGATCCAGCCCGCATTCCTGCATTTTGTTCACCACCTGGGCCATGTCCCAGGGAGCCAGGAACTGCCCCTTCTTGACGTTCACCACCTTGCTGGTGCCAGCCACGGCTTTGGCGGCGGCCTCGAGCAGGTCGGTCTGACGGCAGAGAAAGGCTGGAATCTGCAGCACGTCAACGACCTGGGCCGCGGCAGCCGCCTGGCAGCTCTCGTGAATGTCGGTGAGCACTGGCACCCCGAAGCTCTGGCCCACCTCCTGCAGGATCTTTAGCCCTTCATCGGGGCCAGGGCCCCGAAAAGACTTGCCGGAGCTGCGGTTGGCTTTGTCGAAGCTGGCTTTGAAGATGTAGCGGATGCCGACCCGCTCGCAGATCGTGCTCACCTGCTCAGCGATCTGCAGCACCAGATCGCGACTTTCGATCACGCAGGGCCCGGCTATCAGGGTGAAGGGAATGGCCGTCATTGGCGCTCTGAGGCGGTGCTTGTGAACCCAGCCTGCACTAAATCGTGTAGTCGCAGCAGGCCCAGCAGCAGGCGAGGCTGGGTGGGATCCACAACTGGCAGCACGGAAATTGCCTGGTGGGGGTTGCGCTCCATCAGTTTCAGTGCCTCCACAGCGAGCACCTCTGGCGTCACGGTGATCGGGTTCGCGGTGGCCATGGTGCCGGCGCTGAGGCCAGCCCACGACTCGGGGGCATGGTGCTGCAGGGTGCGGCGCAGGTCGCCGTCCGTGATCAGCCCGGCCATCAGTTCGGGGTTGGCGCTGGCGCGCACCCAGGCGGCCCCAAGACTGCCTTTGCCGTTGCTGCCTTCGGTGAGCCGGCCGATCACCTCAGCTAGGGGTGCATTGGCAGAGAGGCCCTCTAGTGCCGTTGTCGGCACCATCAAATCGGCCACGGTGAGGGTGAGCTGGCGGCCCAGGGAGCCGGCTGGATGGTTGATGGCGAAGTCTTCCGGCGAGATGCCAGCCCGCTCCATCCAAACTGCCGCCAGGGCGTCGCCAATCGCCATAGCTACCGCTGTGCTGGCGGTGGGAGCCAGGTTCAGCGGGCAAACCTCCCGATCTACCGATCCATCCAGCACCACGTCGCACCCCTTGGCCAGGCTCGAGTCCAGGCGGCCCACTAGGGCGATCCGGGCCGTGCCGCGGCGGCGCAGGTGGGGCAGGATCGCCAGCAACTCCTCGGTTTCACCGCTGTTGGAGAGCAGTAGGGCCACGTCGTCGGCTGCCACGATGCCGAGATCGCCGTGCAGGGCATCGACTGGATTGAGAAATACTGCCGTCAACCCGATCGAGGAAAAGGTGGCTGCGATCTTGCGCGCAACGATGCCGCTCTTGCCTACGCCGGTAAGCACAAGCTTGGCTCGGCGTTGACGGCAACCCTCCAGCAGTTCCAGAGCCGCCTCCACCTGGCTGCTGCTGAGGCGCTGAGCGGCGGCGGCAATGGCAGCCGCCTCTTCCTCGAGGCAGCGGGTGAGGGCAGACAACACGCCGGGCTCGCAGTTGGCCCATTCTCCCTGCCGGTTCGTCGCGCTGCTGTTTAGCTGTGCACCTGGCCGATCACAGCGGCTTCGCCAAAGCCCGCCTGCCTCATATCGGTGAGAACAGTTGCCAGCTGGTCGCCCGGAATCGCTGCCAGCAGGGGCCCGCAGGTCTGGGGATCGATCAGCAGGGCTTGATGGGTTGCATCGGTTTGCCCCTGCAGCTGAATCTGCTCCCCCAGAAGGGCCAGGGCGCTGGCATTGGAGGGGGCCAGGCTGCTGGCCCAGCCCTCACTCAACAGGCGTAAGGCCCCGGGCAGGGCGGGGATGGTTGATACATCCAGCGTCACGCGGCAGTCCACCGGGCTGGCGGCCAGCATTTCGCCCAGGTGGCCTAACAGCCCAAAGCCGGTCACGTCGGTACAGGCCCGGCAGCCGTGGCGGCTCAGCAGCTCCACCAGGCTTGCCTGGCATTGCTGCATCTGGGTTAGGGCGGCATCTATCCACTGGGGCTGGGCTGCTCCAGCCATGGCCGCGGCAAACAGCACCCCCGTGCCGATGGGCCGGCACAGCAGCAGTCCATCGCCGCTTTGCAAGGGCCCCTTGCCCCAGTGCCGCCCAGCTGGCGTCCGGCCGTTCACGCTCAGCACCAAGCTCAGGCCAGCGGGGTTGGCCGGGCCGGTTTGGCTGTCGCGGGCTTCCAGGGTGTGGCCGCCGATCAGTCGGGCTCCGAGCGGCTGCAGCACCGACTGGATACCGGCCAAGGTGTCGCTGAGTAGGTCTGCCTGTAGGGCGGGAGCCAGCTCAGGCAGGGTGACGACCGCCTGCATGCTTTCCACGTCGGCGCCACTGGCCCAGAGATCACTGCAGGCATGCAGGGTGGTGAGCCGGGCATTGAGCCAGGCGTCGGCCACCAGCGCCGGAAAGCCATCGACGCTCTGCAACAGCAACACCCCATCCGCTGCCTGGTCAATCACTGCGGCGTCTTCGGCGCTGCCCGGGGTGCCACCACCTAGGCCATTGCGCGCCAGGGCGTCTTGCAGGGGGCTGGCGGCCAATTTGGCGGCGCAGCCCCGGCAGGCCATCGCTGCTGTCCCATCCGGCTGCATGGCCTTCAGCTCGTTAAATCCGGCCATGAAGCGCCGATCCACGGCCTGCTTCCAGCGCCACAGCAGTGGGCTGGGCCCCACGGCCCAAGGACCCCAGAAGGCCACCGCCTGGGGCTTCTGGTTACCGCCAGCGCCCAGTAGCTGCAGCGCCCAGCGCTGGGGCCGCCAGGACCGTAGGGGCCGACCTGCCACCGCTGCTGCCAGGTTGTGGGCCAGGACCTGGGTACAGCGCACGGCCCAGACACCTGAGGCGGGTCTGGGACTGCTGGCGATCACGCCGCAGTCGCCGCTGGCGAACAGCCTCGGCTGCTGCAACACCTGCAGGCTGGCCTCGGTGAGCAGGCGCCCCTCGCTGTTACGGGCCAGGCCAGTGGCGGCGAGCCAGTGGGGACCGCGGCTGCCAGTGCAGGCCAGGTCGGCGGCGGCGTCAACCGGGCAGTTGGCCTCGATGGGAATGCCGGCGCTGCATAGCAGCTGGTTTCCCAGTTGGTTGGCGGCCTGGGAGCCCAGATTTAGCTGGGTGCTGCGCAGCAGCAGCTTGGGCTGCAGGCCCCTCGCTCGCAGGGCCAGGGCCACCTCTACGGCTGCGGCACCGCCACCGCGGATGCGGACGCTGCCTGAATTGCGCTGGCTGCACCAGTCCAAGAAGGGCTCCAGCGGCTTTACCGCTATGGCTGCGCTCTGGATGGCGCCTGCACCAGCCTCTGCTGTTTCGGCGCCCACATCGAGGCTGAGCCAGTCCCAGCGCAGGTTGGGCCGGCCCTCTAGTACCAGCTCCCGGCTTTCGGGATCGAGGTTCATGATCTCCGCCTGCACGAAGGTCACACCCGCTAGCAGGCAAAGGCGGCGCAGGTCGATGGCGCAGGCGGCTGGGTCGTAGAGACCGGCCACCACCCCCGGCACCATGCCCGAATACAGGGCTGTGCTGTGGCGGCTCACCAGGGTGATCTGGGCAGCAGGGCCGCGAATGGCCCGGCGCCTCATGGCCCACATGCGCAGCACCAGGGCGTGGCTGTGGCCGCCACCGGCGAGCACAAGCCTGCATTCAGCCGCCATAACCCTCGGGATTGGCCTGCTGCCACGCCCAGCCGTCGCGGCACATGTCGTCCAGGGAGCGTCGGGTGCGCCAGCTGAGCCGCTCGGCGGCTAGGCGCGAATCGGCCACGGTGCTCGCAGCATCTCCGCCTCGGCGTGCGATCACTTCGTAGGGCACGGGCCGGCCCGAGGCTGCTTCAAACGCTGCCACCACCTCCAGCACGGAGTGGCCCTCGCCGCTGCCCAGGTTGAGGGTGAGCAGCTGGGGCGGCTCTGCCAGCAGCACGTCCAGTGCGGCCCGGTGACCCTCGGCCAGGTCCATCACATGGATGTAGTCGCGGATGCCGCTGCCATCTGGGGTGGGCCAGTCACCGCCGAACACCTGCAAGCGCTGGCGCCGCCCCACTGCCACTTGGCTCACAAATGGGAACAGGTTGTTGGGGATCCCCCTGGGGTCTTCGCCGATGCGGCCGCTGGGGTGGGCCCCAACCGGGTTGAAGTAGCGCAGCCGGGCGATACGCCAGCCCGGCTCACTGGCGGCCAGGTCGGCGAGCAGCTGCTCCACGGCAGCCTTGCTGTGGCCGTAGGGGTTGATCGGCTGGATTGGGGAGCTTTCCGGGATTGGCACCAGCTCCGGCATGCCGTAAAGAGTGGCGCTGCTGCTGAACACCAGGCTGCGGCAACCATGCGCCTGCATTACTTCCAGTAGCTGGCGCGAGCCACTGAGGTTCACGTCCCAGTAACGCAGCGGCTCTCGCAACGATTCACCCACAGCTTTAAGTCCGGCGAAGTGGACCACGGCTGTGATCGGCCGGCCGGCTGGGGCCGCCTCGAAGGCTCGCTCTAGGTCCGCCGTGGAGCGGATGTCGCCCTCCACTACTTGCAGCCGGCCGGCTGCCGAGGGGCCGGCGAGCTCGAGCACCCGCCGCAGGCTCTCCGGTGAGCTGTTGTCGAAGTTGTCGAGCACCACCAAGTTGTGGCCCGCTTCCAGCAACACCAGGCAGCTGTGGCTGCCGATGAAGCCGGCACCTCCCGTGATCAGCAGCTGCGCCAAAGGGTTGTTCAGCGTTTCAGGAATAGTCTCGCCTTTAAGACTTGCCGCGTTCCATGGGGTCACAAACCATTCATTCCATCTGTTGCATCGGAGCGGGCTACGTGGGCGGTCCCACGATGGCGGTGATCGCCGATCGCTGCCCTGATGTGCAGGTGACGGTGGTGGACCTAAACGCAGAGCGGATTGCCGCCTGGAACAATCTTGATTTAAGCCAGCTGCCGGTGTATGAGCCGGGCCTCGATGCGGTGGTAGGCCGTTGCCGAGGCCGCAATTTGCATTTTTCCACCGCTGTGGAGGAGGCGATCGGTGCTGCGGATCTGGTGTTCATCTCGGTGAATACCCCCACCAAAACCAAGGGGTTGGGTGCAGGCCAGGCGAGTGATTTGAAGTGGGTTGAGGCCAGTGCCCGCACGGTGGCAAGGGCTGCCATGGGACACACGATCGTGGTCGAGAAGAGCACGCTGCCTGTGCGCACCGCTGAGGTGATTCAGCAGATCCTCTCTGCGGCTGAGGGCAGTGGACCAAGCGAAACCCATCCGGCTAAAAGCTTTTCGGTGCTCTCTAATCCGGAGTTTCTGGCGGAGGGCACAGCTATTGCTGATCTGGAGATGCCAGATCGGGTGCTAATCGGCGGCCTGGACCCGCAGGCGATTGAGGCCCTCGCTGGCATCTATGGGCAGTGGGTAGCGCCGGAGAAGATCCTGCGCACCAACCTATGGAGCAGCGAGCTATCCAAGCTCACGGCCAACGCCTTTTTGGCCCAGCGGATCAGTTCGATCAACAGCATTGCGGCGTTCTGTGAGGTGACAGGCGCCGATGTGCGCGATGTAGCCAGAGCAATTGGTGCCGACAGCCGCATTGGGGAAAAGTTTCTGCAGGCAGGTCCGGGCTTTGGCGGCAGCTGCTTCCAAAAGGACATCCTGAATTTGGTGTACTTGTGCCGCCACTACGGCTTGGAGGAGGTGGCGGCTTACTGGGAGCAGGTGGTGAGGCTGAATCAGTGGCAGCAGCAGCGCATCGCCCGGCTGGTGATCAGCAAGCTGTTTGGCACGGTGAGCGGCAAGCGGCTCGTGGTACTTGGTTTTGCCTTTAAAGCCGATACCAATGACACTCGCGAGTCACCGGCGATCAGGATCTGCCGGGACCTACTAGAGGAGGGAGCGATCCTGCAGATCGTCGATCCCAAGGTGAGCGAGAGCCAGATGGCCCAGGACCTGCGCCAACCGGCTGGTGAGGGCGACGGAGATGGCAGCTGGCAGCAGGTGCCGGATGTGATGCAAGCCGCCAGCGGCGCTGATGCCCTGCTGCTGCTCACCGAGTGGCAGCAGTTTGCCGCCATCGATTGGCCGGCGGTGACGGCGGTGATGCGTCAGCCGGCCTGGTTATTTGATGCGCGTGCCAAGGCTGACAGCGCAGCGGCGCGAGCAGCGGGGCTGCAAGTTTGGACCGTGGGGGAGGGCTGAGCCATGCCTGCTTCCCTTACCCGCAACCTGATCACGGGCGGCGCCGGCTTCGTGGGCTCGCACCTGGTGGACCGTCTAATGGCAGCCGGCGAGGAGCTGATCTGCCTCACCGCTGCACTACCAGTTCAACCCGATCAAAACAGCCAAAACCAGCTTTCTTGGCACGTACAACATGCTGGGTCTGGCGCCGCGGGTGGGAGCACGGCTGCTGCTGGCCAGCACCAGCGAGGTGTACGGCGATCCGGAGGCGCACCCCCAGCCGGAGAGCTACCGGCGCATGCATGGCATCGCGATTCGGGTGGCGCGGATCTTCAATACCTATGGGCCGAGGATGCTGCCTGATGACGGCCGGGTAGTCAGCAATTTCATCGTGCAGGCATTGCGGGGCGAGCCGCTCACGCTTTATGGCGAAGCCACCCAAACGCGCGCTTTTTGATTTGTGGACGATTGGGTGGAGGGCTTGATTCGGTTGATGAACGGGGAGCACACCGGCCCGATCAACATCGGCAATCCCGGTGAATTCACGATTCGCCAGCTGGCCGAGCTTGTGCGCGAGCGCATCAATCCGGAGCTGCCGCTGATCGAGCAACCCTTGCCGGCCGACGACCCGCTGCAACGCCAGCCGTTGATCGGTCTGGCCCAGCGGGAGCAGGGGCTGGAGCCCACCATCGCCTACTTCCGGGAGCCTTTGGCTCAGTGAGTCCCCCGTGGTGGAGAGCGACAACCTCAGCACTTCATCGACCTGCTCGATCGGGGTGGGGGTTGAACACTTCGCCCGTTGGTATCAAGCCAGCTACGCCTGAGCTCTGGCAGGCAGACTCAACCCACTTGCTGCTTTTGGTTTGGCGTCGCTGCAGAGCCTGCGTGGCATGGTCGACCTGCTGCCTGAGCAGATCGGCCGGTGGCAGCACGTGGAGGCCACGGCCCGGGAGCACTTCCGTTGCGCCGCCATCGCCGAGATCCGCACCCCTTTGCTGGAGGTCACCGAGCTGTTTGCCCGCGGCATCGGCGAGGCGACCGACGTAGTGGGCAAAGAGATGTACACCTTCTCGGATCGGGGGGAGCGCAGCTGCACCCTGCGCCCCGAGGGGACGGCCTCGGTGGTGCGTGCGGCGATCCAGCAGGGCCTGTTGAGCCAGGGGCCCCAGCGGCTTTGGTATGGCGGTCCGATGTTTCGCTACGAGCGCCCCCAGGCGGGCCGCCAGCGCCAGTTCCATCAGATCGGTGTGGAGCTGCTCGGCTTTGGCGATGCCTGCAGCGATGTTGAAGCGATCGCCATCGCCTGGGATCTGCTGGCTGCGTTGGGCGTGCAGGGGTTGGCGCTTGAGCTCAACTCCTTGGGCAGCAGTGAAGACCGCGCCCGCTACCGCGAGCAGCTGGTGGCCTGGCTGGAGCAGCGGCGTGACCAGCTCGATGCCGATTCCCAGGTCCGCATCGCCAGCAATCCATTGCGGGTGCTTGATTCCAAGCACCCCGGCACCCAGGAGCTGCTGGCTGAGGCCCCCAGCCTGGCCTCAGCTCTCAGCGACGACAGCCAGGCCCGCTTTGCCGCCGTGCAGCAGGCGCTCACAGCCCTGGGCATTCCCTTTGTGCTGAACCCCCGGCTGGTGCGGGGCCTCGACTACTACAGCCATACCGCCTTTGAGATCACCAGTAGCCAGCTGGGGGCTCAGGCCACGGTGTGTGGTGGTGGCCGCTACGACGGCTTGGTGCAGCAGCTGGGCGGTCCGGCAACCCCGGCGATTGGCTGGGCCTTGGGCATGGAGCGACTTGTGTTGCTGCTTAGCCAAAGGGATGACGTGGCTCCTGAGCCTGGTCTGGATCTTTATGTGGTGAGTCGCGGCGAGGCGGCAGCCGCCATGGGACTGGCATTAGCCCGGCGCTGCAGGCAGGTGGGTCTGGCGGTGGAGCGGGATGCCAGTGGGTCGGCCTTCGGTAAGCAGTTCAAGCGAGCCGACCGCTCCGGGGCCCGCTATGCGGCGGTGATCGGCGAGCAGGAGGTGGCCGAGGGCGTTGTGGGGCTCAAGGATCTACGCGCTAGCGGCGAGCAGCCCAGCCAGCGGCTCACTCCTGAAGCCCTGCTTGAGTCCCTGAGGGAGGGCCTTTCGGGGCCATGACGCCACAGGACCTGTCCACCCAGGGGGGCCAGGCCAGGGTGTAAAGCCTTTGACTAACCAAAGCACAAGCCGCGGAGCAGTTTCAGCCCTGATGGGTGACTCGACCCTCGCGATCATTGCCGGTGAGGGCGTGTTGCCCAGGATGCTCTCTGAGGCTCTCACCCGTGCGGGCAGGGCCCACATCGCCTGCTATCCGCATGGGCTTGAGGTTGAGGTGGTGGGAGCGGAGGAATTCTTTTTTGAGCGC
>CAZKER010000146.1:0-2717 GCA_964551845.1 uncultured Cyanobium sp. | reverse complement strand
CTGGCCGGCCTGCGCGCCCGGCGGCTGGAGCAGCTCCTGCCGCTGCACACCGGCGAGAGCGCCCATGCTGAGAGCGGGCAGCTGGCGTAGCTCCGGCCAATCGAGCCGGCCGCTAGCCAGCAGCACCAGGGCCGGCACAATCGCCACGGCCAGGGCGCGGAACAGGGTGGCCATACCCGCATCCCCCGCTTGCACGCCCAGCTTGATCAGCAGGGCGGGAAGCGCCGCAAAGACCGCCGCAGCCGCAGCCCACAGCTGCCAGTTCTGCACGGGGGTTTCAAATCACGGAGCTGTGTGCTGAGGTTATGCGCGCTGCGCGCTCGGCTGTTCACCGGCCCGGCGCCCAGCGGGCCAGGGCCCTGGTGCGCTGACACCTGCCCCGCACTTCGGTGTGGGCTGTCACTCCAGCAGTTCAGGATCGCTGTGAAGGATGTCTTCCCAGAACGACTGAAACCCCAGCCAGCCATCCTGGGGCCTGCCGATGTGGCTCCGGGTGTACGTGGCCCAGTCTTCCCGGATCAACTGGGGGCTGCCGGCCGCTTCGGCCAGCAGCTGGCTCTGGCAGCAGCGCTCCATGGAGATGAACCAGAAGGCGGCTGCATCCACGCTTTCTCCCACGCTGAACAGGCCGTGGTTCTGGTGGATGGCGGCCTTCCCCTGTAGGAATTGCGCAGCGAAGGACTGGCCGGCGGATTCCTCCAGCACCACCTTGCCGCCATCGGCTTGAATCAGCTCGTGGTCGTTGAAAAAGATGCAGCAGTCCTGGGTGATCGGATCGAGCCGTTTGCCAAGGCTCGAGAAGGCCTTGCCATAGGGCGAGTGGGCGTGAGCTGCGGCGATCACCTCCGGACGCAGCGCGTGGATGGCCGCATGCAGTACGAACGCCGCCCGGTTCACCGGGCGATCGCCGATCACTACCTCGCCCGCGTGGTTCACCAGCAGCAGGTCGCTGACGCGCACGCGGTTGAACGACAGCGCGAACGGGTTCACCCAGAAGTGATCCGGGAATTCCGGATCGCGGGCGGTGATGTGGCCGGCCACGCCTTCCCCGAACCCCAGCCGACCGAAGATGCGCAGCGCTCCGGCCAGGCGTTCCTGGCGATGCCGCCGCTCGGCCGCCACGCAGCTGAATCGGGGCGGCGAGAGATCACGCAGGGGCTTGGCCGTGAGGTGGATCCCAGCGATCTCGCCCGGACTGATCGGATCGGCCATGCCTCAAGCACCGCAGACTCCATCCTCTCAGCAACGGGCCTCTGACCTGCTCGACGACACCCTCGATCTGATCCATCAAGGTGTGCTGCAGGGGGGATTTGATTGCACGTTCAACCTTCGGTTGGATCGCTCATCGTTGGACACCCATCAGGCCTGCTTTGCCATCAAGGTCGAGCACCCGATCTGAACCCCCCATTAGCAGCAAGATCCGCCTCGCTGATCTGGAGGGTGGAGGCAGTCCAGGTGGTGCCTCTGATTGAACGCGGCCGGCAGCCAAATGTTGGTTCCGCGCGGAGGGCTGCTCCGGGCCGCATTCGCCTGAGGCCTTCGTTGGTGTGAATTGTGCAGCGCGCGCGATTGCCGGCGAGATTCTTCGCCAGGTTGATGGGCGCGAGCGCCAGAGCATCAGCAGAGGCACGTGGCCCTTGGGGAAGTGGCTCACCTCCGGCAGGCCGAAACGCTGGGCGGCCCAACGGGCCGTGGGAATGCCCAATAACCAGGAGAGCGCACAATGACGAAGTCGCTGCTTTTCGGCCCCGTATTGAGCAGGAACGAGCAACATTCTGGGGTGACATTGCCTGGAGCCTGAAGTCATCGACCAGCGAGCCTCAGCTCACCATTGACGAGCACATTCACATGTCCATGACGTAAAAATAGTCGATAATTCATTCCCCGGGCAGCTGCTGCACAGCTAATTTGTTGGCCTTAGCCCTGACGATCCGCTCTGACACACGACTACCTACGGCCTCCGGCCGACTTCATCTACACCAAGAGCAAATCCCATCTACTTAATCTATGCCTGGCGAGAGCACCTCGATTGACAGGCCGATCCACCTGCACTGCCATCAGGGCCGGGCGAGGGATTCGGCACAGCCAAGGCCGAAAAGATAATCAAAAGATGCCTTTCGCGGTGTCAGTGACCGGTATCAACTACGTGGGCGGGCGACTTCCTGATGTTTTCGCCAAACGCAAGCCCCGCGATGGACACCTTCTGCCGCTGTTCACCAGCCTGGGTGCGCCTAGGGGTGTGATGCCAGATCCCATCACTCCATTGGGGCATCAACGACCACGTGATCGCGACAGATCGCTACCCCGTTGAGCGCACGGCTCAAGCGCACTGCCTGAGTTTGAACCCTGGGATTTGCTCCGGTCCTCTCCAGTTTGAGGCCTCTCCAGTCGTCGGACCTCCGCTGGGATCGGTCCCGTCGCTGCGCCGCACCTGGCGCCGAATCCCATGGCCATCCGCTCTGCTGCCGTCTCACCGTTCTGCAGGCCAGAAGAAGATCCGTTCCTGCTGCTCGAATCCACCCTCCGTTCCATCGAGGTGGTGCTGATGCTGCGGCGCGATCTGCCGCTGCGCCGATCCTGGAGCGAGCAGCCCTATGCAGAAGAGGAAATCACCCTTCTAGAAGAGGAAGTCCTGCCCGCCATCCGCGAGTGCCTGGAGCGGGTGGAGGAGCTCGATCAGCGGCGGCTGGCCCAGCACGAGTTGCTGGTGCTGCGCT
>CAZKER010000145.1:0-7346 GCA_964551845.1 uncultured Cyanobium sp. | reverse complement strand
TGCAGCGCAGCCTGATCGGCCAGGGCTACTACGGCACCGCCACGCCGGCGCTGATTCAGCGTCAGGTGTTTGAAAACCCCGCCTGGTACACCTCCTACACCCCTTACCAGGCCGAAATTGCCCAGGGCCGGCTGGAGGCCCTGCTGAATTTTCAGACCCTGATCAGCGAGCTCACCGGGCTGCCGATCGCTAATGCCTCCTTATTAGATGAGGCCACTGCCGCCGCTGAAGCCATGGCCATGGCCAGCGCTGTCTGCAAGCGCACCGGGGCCGGCCGCTTTCTGGTGGATCGGGCCGTGTTCCCCCAGACCCTGGCGGTGCTGCAAACCCGGGCCGAGCCCCTGGGCATCCAGCTCGAGCTGGTGGCAGCCGAGTCGCTGGCTGGGGCCACCCTGCCAGCAGACGCCTTCGGTTTGTTGATCCAGCTGCCTGGCCGTCAGGGCCGGCTCTGGGATCCCAGCGAGCTGCTGGCTAGCGCCCGCCAGGCCGGGGTGATTACGGCAGTGGCGATCGATCCCCTGGCCCAGGTGCTGCTGGAGCCGGTGGGCCGCCTCGGCGCTGATATCGCCGTCGGCAGTGCCCAGCGCCTGGGGGTGCCGATGGGTTTTGGTGGTCCCCAT
Organism: uncultured Cyanobium sp.; assembly: GCA_964551845.1. Lineage (GTDB taxonomy): Bacteria > Cyanobacteriota > Cyanobacteriia > PCC-6307 > Cyanobiaceae > Cyanobium_A. The sequence goes on along the minus strand of CAZKER010000145.1, from coordinate 6,726 downwards.
GCCGCCTTTTTCGCCACGCGCGAGCAGTTCAAGCGCCAGATCCCCGGCCGCCTGGTGGGGCGCTCGGTGGATGCGGAAGGCCAGCCGGCCCTGCGCCTGGCCCTGCAGACCCGCGAACAACACATCCGCCGCGACAAAGCCACCAGCAACATTTGCACCGCCCAGGTGCTGCTCGCGGTAATGGCCGGCTTTTATGCGGTGCACCACGGCCCGGACGGCCTGGAGGCGATCGCCCGGCGTTTGCTCAGCCTGCGCACGGCTCTTGTGGCCGGCCTGGAAGCCCTCGCTCTGCCGGTGCTGCAGGGCCAGGGTTTTGACACGGTGTGGCTGCCCCTGCCGCCGGATCAAGCCAAGGTGCTGGTGGCGGGTGCCCTGTCAGCCGGCTTCAACCTGCACGAGGCAGAAGACGGCGTTGGCATCAGCCTTGATGAGCTGAGCAGCGCCGAGGAGCTGGAGCGGCTGCTGGGGGGACTGGCTGGGTGCGCTGAGCCCTGGCTGGAGTTGGGCAACAGCCTGCCCGCTGGCCCGGCCATGCCTCTGCGCCAGCAGCCCTGGCTGCAGCAGAGCGTCTTCCACTGCCACCGCAGTGAAACCGAGCTGTTGCGCTACATCCAGCGCCTTTCAGCCAAGGATCTATCCCTGGTGCACGGGATGATCCCGCTGGGCAGCTGCACCATGAAGCTCAATGCTGCTGCTGAGTTGGCGCCGGTTAGCTGGCCCACCTTCAGCCAGCTGCACCCCTTCGCCCCGCCTGAGCAGGCCACTGGCTATCGGCGTCTGGCGGCGGATCTGGAGCGTTGGCTGGCGGTGATCACCGGTTTTGCCGGTGTGTCGCTGCAACCCAATGCCGGCTCCCAGGGGGAATACGCAGGCCTGCTGGCGATCCGGGCCTGGCACCGCAGCCGGGGGGAAGCCCATCGCACCGTCTGCCTGATTCCCACCAGCGCCCACGGCACAAACCCAGCCAGCGCTGTGATGGCCGGCCTGCAAGTGGTGGCTGTGGCATGCGACGAGGCCGGCAACATCGATCTCGCCGACCTGGAGGCCAAGGCCGCAGCCCATGCCGAGCAGCTGGCGGCGCTGATGGTCACCTATCCCTCCACCCACGGCGTGTTTGAGCCGGCTATCCGCCATATCTGCGAGCTGGTGCACGCCCGCGGCGGCCAGGTGTATCTCGACGGCGCCAACCTCAACGCCCAGGTGGGCCTGTGCAAGCCAGGTCTCTACGGCGCTGATGTTTGCCACCTCAACCTGCACAAGACTTTCTGCATTCCCCACGGTGGCGGCGGCCCCGGGGTGGGCCCGATTGCGGTGGCTTCTCACCTGCTGCCCTTCCTGCCGGATGCCGCTGGCCAGGCTGGAGGAGTGGGGCCCGTGGCTGCTGCGCCCCTTGGCAGTGCTTCGATCCTGCCGATCAGCTGGATGTATATCCGCATGATGGGCGGCGCGGGCCTGCGCCAGGCCAGCCAGGTGGCTCTGCTGGCCGCCAACCTGCTGGCCGAGCGCCTGGAGCCCCATTTCCCCGTGCTGTACCGGGGCGCTGGCGGGCGCGTGGCCCATGAGTGCATTCTCGATCTGCGGCCGCTCAAGCGCAGCTGTGGCCTGGAGGTCGACGACCTGGCCAAGCGCCTGATGGACTACGGCTTCCATGCCCCCACGGTGAGCTGGCCGGTGGCGGGCACGGTGATGGTTGAGCCCACTGAAAGCGAGTCACTCGGTGAGCTCGACCGCTTCTGCGCGGCGATGGTGGCGATTCGCCAGGAGGCCGCGGCTCTGGAGGCTGGCAGCGCCGATCCCCTCAACAACCCCCTTAAGCGAGCGCCCCACACCCTGGCTGCCGTGACTGCCGACCAGTGGGATAGGCCCTACACCCGTCAGCAGGCGGCATTCCCGGCCGGAGAGGATCAGCGTTTATCGAAGTTTTGGCCGGCGGTGGCCCGGATCGACAACGCCTTCGGCGATCGCCACCTGGTGTGTACCTGCCCGAGCGTCGAGGAGCTGGCAGCGCGGGAACTGGCCCAAGCAGTGCCGGTAGACACTGTTCATTAGTGCAGTGATGAAGCACACTATGGGTGCTTGAGGCGCTTAGCAGGCACTATCAGAGCCAACGCCATTCATTTTTTGGGACCATGAAGGGCAGCAACGACGGAACTGGAACTGGCCAGGTGCAGAGGGTGGAAGGCACCAACGTGGTGCGTGTTCCTTTTGGTGTACGTCGCTCCCGCCGCCCCCGTCCCCAGCGTCCGGATCACTGGGCAACCTTGGTGCTGCCGTTCCACGCCCACCACGACCCCACACCGCCGCCCCAGGCAGCCTGACTTCAACTTGCCTCGCCCAGGCGCCAATCAACCAGGGCTTTGACGTCAGCCAGGGAGCTGGCGGGCGCACGAAATGGCAGCAGGTGCATCGGACTGCGCTCAGGGCGCACCAACCAGGTGAGATCGTCCTGGGGAATCAGCACGAATCCCCTGTAACGCACCGTTGCGCGCACCCCGAGGGGATTGCTATCGATTGAGGCGATAGTTGTGCTGTCGCCGAACATTCTTGCAAGCTGAAGTACAGCTATTGCAGCGGGCTGGCGGCGAATTCACGGCCTTTCGCGGAATTGCTTTGGATTTGTCGTTACACCCTGCAAAAAGCTTGAGTAGCCTATGCGTGGCAATAGGTTGCGAAGTGCGCTGGGCTACAGAGACTGCAGCCCAGTTGGGATATCAAATCCCTAGAAGTTCAGGCTCCCGGTAGGGCACGAAGCTGGCCTTGCGGGCGCCGCAGATGGGGCAACGCCAGTCGTTGGGGATAGCTTCGAAGGGGGTGCCTGGAGCGATGCCGGAATCGGGATCGCCCATGGCGGGGTCGTAGATCATCGAGCAGAGCTTGCAGATCCATTTGCCGGCTACGGGCTCGGCGGCTTCGCCGGCCACACCTTTGCCTTGCAAGGCTTCGAGGGCGACGCCGTAGCGTTCGGCATGGTGCTGCTCGATCGGCGTCAGCAGGCCAAAGTTCTTGGCGGCGGTGCGGAAGATGCCGGCGTGCTCCTGCGACTCATCGATCTGCTCGTGGAATTCAGCCTCGGCGCCGGAATCGCGGTCGGAGCGGGCCTGGGCGGCGAACTCCGGATACATGGTTGTGTACTCGTAGGTTTCGCCTTCAATGGCCAGTTCTAGGCAGCGGCCCAGCAGGGCCTGCTTCTGCGCGTCGGAGAGGGTGGCGGGATCGTCGATCACCAGCTCAGGGTGGAGCAGCCGGAAGTGGGCGAAGGCATGCTCGGTTTCCTGGGCGGCGGTGTCTCGAAACAGCTTGGCTAGCTCGGCATTGCCGACCTGCTTGGCCACCTCCGCGAAGAACAGATATTTGCGGTTGGCCATGCTCTCGCCGCCGAAGGCGGCCTCGAGGTTGGCCTGGGTGCTGGGTTTGGAGATGTCCATGGGGTGGGAAGGGTCCATCGGCTTGGGAGGCGCTGCAACTGATGCAGAGTGTAGCTTGTCCGAAGTCATAACGATTATGAGTTGGCCCGTCTTGGCGAGGGCTGGTCGGCCTTAGGTCTTGTGGGTATCAGTAGTTGGCACCGGTGAGCGGCTCCGCGCGCAACTGCTTGCATAATAAAAAAGCTCGACCACGTGAGTAGCCGAGCTAAGAGGTGGCTGGAATAGGAGAGGTTCAAACAGCGAATGAGACCTGAACCTTGAAGTCGTTGAAGTCCCAATCGGAGCGTTGAGAGGCGAGTAGATCTTCAAAGCCGAAGGTGCTGTCTCCAAGCACCTTCACATGCTGATGTCCGTCAGAGGCAGTGGCACCAAAGGTGAATACCTGCCCGTTGGGATTAATTAGCACTGCCGCGTAGATGCCTTGATCAGCAGTAGTCAAATCCCAAGTAATAGCACTAGCGGTTTGGCCGCCAGCGGTGATGGCAGATCCACCAGGGTTGGTGAGGTTGTCGCGAACAGCGTTGCGGAAGGCATCGGAGTTGCTGGCGGCTATACCGTTGACGCTGTATCCACCAGTAATGGCATCAACTTCAAGCTTAACCAGGCCAAAACGGTTGTTATATCCGGAATTGGTGAGGATCGAAAAATTAAGCTTAGTTCCTGCTACAGGAATTGTAGTGAGGTCGAGAAGTGCATCGCTGCTATTGCGCTGGAGCCGTGCCATGACTATGGCATTGGGATCTTGAGCGGTGAGAGAACTGGTGATTTTTAGGACGAGATCATTGAAGTCACTAGAGAATCCGCCACGGTCTTCAAGCAAGAGACGGAAGCCACCATCTACGGAGGAGAGACGGATATTAGGGTTGATCTTGTTGCTCTGATTGCCGCTGCTCTGGGTAAAACGCAATTCCTGGCCAGCTTCGAGATAGATCTCTTTGCTGCCGAGGTTGGTGGAGTTGGCAGTGGCACCAATAGATCCGAGCTGGGCACCATCGCGAGTAACGAGTTCCAGGGTGTTCTGCCAGGAAGCGGCTGCTGAGAGGGCATCGATGTTGAGCCAGAGGCCGGTACCAACCCCTCCATCAACGACCAATCCACGATTGTCGTCGCTGAGACGCAGGGTAGGGCTTGTCGCCAAGGCTGCTAAGCCAACTGGATCTTGGATCTCACCGTTGCGCAGACCGTCGAGGTCCCCGAGCTCACCGTCTTTCAGGAAGAGACGGGCGCCATCAATAATGCTGTCGTTATTACGATCGAGCAGCATACCTCCAAGACCCGTTTGGGGGTTGTAGCCAAAGAAGAAGTAGCCGCCTTTGCCATCAGGCTTGAAGAGTGAATTCCAGACCTGAGCGCCTTCCTCAAAGTAAATATCAACTTGCTGGATGGCGTCACTAAAGCGCTCCTTGACACTGTTGGTGAAGGCCTCTTCAGTGCCCGGATCGACTGGGCCGGTAACGACAACTTGTGGCTTGAGGAGAAAGCTTGGTTGATCGGATACGGCTATGACCGCTTGCCCAGCGGCCTGCTCAAGCCCAGTAATGATGTCGCCGGAGGTTTCGGCATTGGCACTTAGGCCTTGGAAAAACAGATCGGTGGATGATTGAAGGCTACCGTCTGGTGAACTTGAATTCTCGAGGACGGTGACGGCGATGGTGGCTTTGCCGCCATTAGAGGTTTCGAAGGTGGCAACAGACGCTTGCTCACTATCAGGAATACCGTCATTATTACCGTCTTGGCCTTGTTCAATATTGTCGTCAGCACCATCGTTGTCGAGATCTGAATTTGAAGTATCAATGATGAAGGAGCCAACAGTTTTAGAGTTGCCAGCGATGTCCTGGGCGTTGATGGTGTAAGTGCCATCGGCAACGTTGGGAGCGTTGTTGGTAGCAGTGCCGCCAAAGAAGGTGCCGAATGGCTGGTTGCCGTCGGTGCCGGGATCGGCATCAAGTAATTCAACGGTGTAGAGGCCGCCGCTGAAGGTGACAGTGAAAGCGGTAGCAGGAAGGGGCTGGCCGTCAGAACCGTTGACTGTGATCTCGAGCCCCTCCTCGCCGGAGAAGGTGAGGATGGGATTGCCGTTGGCGGTGATGTCGTCGTCAAGGCCGGTATCGGTGTCATCAGAGATATCGAGAGCGCCTACATCTGGTGCTGAGGTATCAATGATGAAAGAGCCAACAGTGGCAGAGTTGCCAGCGATGTCTTGAGCATCGATGGTGTAGGTGCCATCAGCAAGGTTGGAGAGATTATTGGTAGCGGTGCCGTTGTTGAAGGACCCGAAGGGCTGGAAGCCGGTGATGTCGGGATCGGCATCAATCAGGGAAACGGTGTAAATGCCGTTGCTGAAGGAGGCTGTGAAAGAGCCAGAGGGTAGTGGCTGCCCGTCAGGACCGTTGACTGTGATCTCGAGCCCCTCCTCGCCGGAGAAGGTGAGGATGGGATTGCCGTTGGCGGTAATGTCGTCGTCAAGGCCGGTATCGGTGTCATCAGAGATATCGAGAGCGCCTACAACGGGAGCGGCAGTATCAATGAACACATCCTGCTTGGATGTATTGCCAACATATTCATTTTCGTAGATGATGCGTACTTCGTATACTACTTCTCCTTCGCGTGGATTTGCTGTGTCATCAAATTCCCACGAACTGGGAGTTAACTGGGTGACGTCGTGCCATGTTTCCTCGCCGTGAATTCTGATTTGAATTTTTTCGTCAATGCCCAGCCGGTCATTGCTGCCCTTAACAACTAGTGTCGTGTCGTTGGTGATGAAATCAGATGAAGAAGCTCCAGTGTCAGCTTCAATGGATAGTATTGATACGTATGCAGCTGAATTGCGAATTGTGATTATCCCATTCGCTCCATCTGGATTGGTAACTGTGCCTTCTACAGGTCCGGTGACAAGCTCAACTGTTTCGGGCTCTTCGGTTATCTGGTCAAGATAAATTGCAAATCGCAATTGAATCTCGAGCGATCCTGGCTTAAAGGTGACGCCATAGTCTGAATTAATATCCAGCCATTTGCCAGCCCCGCCATCGGCTTCTTGATCAAAGTATTGAATAGTGGAGGAGAAATCTTCTCCTGATGTTGCAGTAATCCCTTTCAGAAAGGGAAGGAAGGAGATGGCCTCAGTGCTGGGATTGCTGAGGTAAGCAACGACTACTGCGTCGGGCGATGCTTCCGATACATCAACCGAGGAAATCGAAAGAAGAGGACGATCGTCGTCGGCTTCTTCCAGGGTTGGTTCGTCGGATGTGTTGTCTTCTAGGAAGACATTGGGGCAGGAACCATCATCAAAGATTGCAATGGT
>CAZKER010000144.1:0-1912 GCA_964551845.1 uncultured Cyanobium sp. | reverse complement strand
GCCCCAGGCCCCTGGAGTTTGCCTGGGGTTGCCGGTGCAGCTTGGCATCGCGGTGGGCATGCTGATCCTTACCTCCGTGATTCACACGCTGGTGACGGTGATCCAGGCGGAGTGCACCCACCGGCAACGGCTCGACGCCTGGTGTGCGCCGCGTAGCCGGCGGCGCCTGTTGATGATTCTGGCCATGGCCCTGCTCACGGCTTTGGCTCTGTGGGTGGAGATCCTGCTCTGGGCCCTGCTCTATCAGGGGCTTGGTTTGTTTCCTGGCTTGGAGCCAAGCCTCTATTTTTCCGGCATCACTTTCACCACCGTTGGCTATGGCGACATGACCCTGCCAGCTTGCTGGCGCCTGCTCAGCGTTGCGGAGGCCGTCAATGGTGTGTTGATGGCCGGCTGGAGCACGGCCCAGCTGGTGTATGTGGTGCAGCGGATCATCACCATGCGGCTTGAAGTGGAAGGTCGTCTCCCAAGCCCGCCTGGCTCCCTGGGTGGTGCGCCGGACTGAGCTCAACCAGCGGCTGGGATCGCGGCCATGCTGGGGTTTGGTTGAATCGGCTTTCGGTTCAGGGAGATCGCTGTGAGCTCGGATCCCACGCCCCGCACGATCACGATCGACCCGGTGACCCGCATCGAGGGGCACGCCAAGATCACGCTCCACCTCGATGACACCGGCCGGATCGCCGATGCCCGCTTCCACGTGGTGGAGTATCGCGGCTTTGAGACCTTCTGCGAAGGCCGGCCGTTCACGGAGATGGCCGGCATTACCGCCCGCATCTGCGGCATCTGCCCGGTGAGCCACCTACTGGCCGCGGCGAAAACCGGCGACAAGCTGCTGGCGGTGCAGCCACCGCCGGCGGCGCACAAGCTGCGGCGGCTGCTGAACCTGGCCCAGCTCACCCAGAGCCACGCGCTGTCGTTTTTTCACCTCAGCAGCCCAGATTTTCTGCTGGGTTGGGAGAGCGATCCGGCCAAGCGCAATGTGTTTGGCCTAATGGCGGCTGATCCGGAGCTAGCCCGTGCCGGCATCCGCCTGCGCCAGTTTGGCCAGCAGATAATCGAGCAGCTGGCGGGCCGCAAGATCCATGCGGCCTGGGCGGTGCCCGGTGGGGTGCGCACGCCGATGACGGCGGAGACGGCGGCCTGGATCCGCGAGCGACTGCCGGAGGCCCAGGCCACGGTGCGCCTGGCCCTGGAGGTGTTTCAGCGGTTGCTGGATCAGCAGCTGGTGGAGGAGCAGCGGGTGTTTGGCACGTTTGATTCGTTGTTTATGGGGCTGGTGGAGGAGGGGGGCCAGTGGTCGTGCATCGATGGCCTGCTGAGGTTGGTGGATAGCCGCGGTGCTGTGGTGGCCGATGGCCTCTCGGAAAACGACTACGCCGCCTTCCTGGGCGAGGCGGTGGAGAGCTGGAGCTACCTGAAGTTTCCGTATTACAAGCCCCTGGGCTATCCGCAGGGGATGTATCGGGTGGGGCCGCTGGCGCGGCTGAATGTGTGCGAGCGCATCGGCACCCCTTGGGCCGATGCCGAGCTTGACGCCTTCCGCGCGCGTAATGGCACCAGCGCCAGCGGCGGCCGGATTGCCATTTCTTCTTTTGCTTATCACCACGCCCGGTTGGTGGAGATCGTGGCCTGCCTGGAGGCGATCGGGCAGCTGGCCAGCGACCCTGAGCTGCAATCGCCCCACGTGCGCAGCCAGGCCGGCCTCAATGCCACCGAGGCGGTGGGGGTGAGCGAGGCACCCCGGGGCACGTTGTTTCACCACTACCGGGTGGATGGCGACGGCCTGATCACCCGGGTGAACCTGATCATCGCCACCGGCCAGAACAACCTGGCCATGACCCGCACCGTGGCCCAGATCGCTCGCCACTACATCGGCGCCGCGCCGCTGGCCGAGGGCGCCGAGATCCCCGAG
>CAZKER010000143.1:0-9110 GCA_964551845.1 uncultured Cyanobium sp. | reverse complement strand
CCTCCCGGGAGATCGCCAAATTGGCAGCTGCAGCTCTGATCGGCTGAGGCTTTTTGCCAGGAGTGTCGTGGCAAGATGTAGTGTCCGCGACATCCTCTGGGGTTGCCCATGTTCGGCCTGATCGGTCACTCCACAAGCTTTGAGGCGGCTCGCGCAAAGGCCCGCACTCTTGGCTTCGAGGAGTTTGCCGAAGGTGACCTCGACGTGTGGTGCAGTGCGCCTCCTCAATTGGTGGAGCACCTTCAAGTCACCAGTGCTACTGGCAAGACCATTGAGGGCGCCTACATCGATTCCTGCTTCGTGCCGGAAATGCTGAGCCGGTTCAAAACGGCTCGGCGCAAGGTGCTCAGCGCCATGGAGCTGGCCCAGAAAAACGGTATCGACATCACCGCATTGGGCGGCTTCACATCGATCATTTTCGAAAACTTCAACCTGCTTAAGGAGCAGCAGATCCGTTCCACCACTTTGGAATGGGAGCGGTTCACCACCGGCAACACCCATACCGCATGGGTGATCTGTCGCCAGGTGGAAACCAATGCCCCGAAGCTCGGCATCGACCTGAGCCAAGCCCGGGTCGCAGTCATCGGCGCCACTGGCGATATTGGCAGTGCTGTGTGCCGCTGGCTGAGTCAGCGCACTGGCGTCAAGGAGCTTTTACTGGTCGCCCGCCAGCCCCAACCCCTCCTAGATCTGCAGGAGGAGCTTGGCGGCGGGCGGATCCTCAAGCTGGAGGAGGCCCTACCAGAAGCAGATGTTGTGGTGTGGGTTGCCAGCTTGCCCCAAACCCTAAGCATCGATGCCGCCAACCTCAAGTCACCCTGTCTGATGATCGATGGCGGCTACCCAAAAAACCTGGACACCAAGGCCAGCGGCAACGGTATCCACGTCTTGAAAGGAGGCATCGTTGAATTCTTCAGCGACATCACCTGGCAGATGATGGAAATGGCTGAGATGGATAATCCCAAACGTCAGATGTTTGCCTGTTTCGCCGAGGCCATTCTGCTGGAGTTCGAGGGCATCCACACCAACTTTAGCTGGGGCCGAAACAACATCAGCCTCGACAAAATGGATCTGATCGGTGCCGCTTCCCTGCGCCACGGTTTCCAAGCCTTAGGGCTATCCCCTCACACCGATCCCACCCCGGCCCTGATCACCGTCTGACCCCGTTTCGTCCCCTTGCCCATCCCCGCCATGGCCCGCCGCGCCTTGCTGGAGTTCGAAAAACCCCTGGTTGAGCTCGAAGAGCAGATCGATCAGATCCGCCAGTTGGCCCGTGACTCGGAGGTGGATGTGAGCCAGCAGCTGCTTCAGCTCGAGACCCTTGCCACCAGGCGCCGCAAGGACATCTTCGATGCCCTGACGCCCTCCCAGAAGATCCAGGTAGCCCGCCACCCCCAGCGCCCCAGCACCCTGGATTACATCCAGGTGATCACCGATGAGTGGCTGGAGCTGCATGGCGACCGCCGGGGCAGTGACGACCGGGCCCTGGTGGGTGGGGTTGGCCGGATCGGCAACCAAGGGGTCGTGCTGCTCGGACATCAAAAAGGCCGCGACACCAAGGAAAACGTCGCCCGCAACTTCGGCATGGCATCCCCTGGGGGCTACCGCAAGGCGATGAGGCTGATGGAGCATGCCGATCGCTTTCGCCTGCCGATTCTGAGCTTCATCGATACGCCGGGTGCCTACGCGGGTGTGCTGGCCGAGGAGCAGGGCCAGGGTGAGGCGATCGCCGTCAATCTTCGCGAGATGTTCCGGCTGCGGGTGCCGATCCTGGCCACGGTGATCGGCGAAGGCGGATCTGGAGGCGCCCTGGGCATCGGCGTGGCCGACCGGCTGCTGATGTTCGAGCACAGCGTTTACACAGTGGCTAGCCCGGAAGCCTGTGCCTCGATCCTGTGGCGTGATGCTGGCAAAGCCTCCACAGCCGCCGAGGCACTCAAAATCACAGGCCCCGATCTGCTGAAACTCGGCATTGTTGACTTGGTGTTGCCCGAACCTTCGGGCGGCAACCACTGGGCTCCCCTCCAAGCCGCTGAAACCTTGAAGGCAGCCCTGCTTGAACAACTCAACGAACTGCAGGGCTTGAGTGAATCCCAATTGATCGAGCAGCGCTACGCCAAATTTCGGCGCATGGGAAGGGTGCTCGAAAGCGAGTCCCCAGACCTCTCCCCCAGCTCTTAATATTTCCTTCGGTTCTTCTTCTCCCCTCGGGGCCTGCCTTTGCCTGATTCAGCACCTGTAGCCCTGATCACTGGAGCCTCCCGGGGCATCGGCGCCGCTGCAGCCCACAAGTTTGCCGCTGCCGGCTACGACCTGCTTCTTTCGGCCCGCACCACTTCCGACCTCGAGGCACTCACTACGGCTTTAGTTCCCAGCGGCAGGAGGGTGGAATGCATTGCCCTCGACCTAGCCGAGCCCGCCAGCATTGCCCCTGGCCTCGAAAACCTCTGCAGCAGGGGCCTCACCCCTGCGGTTGTGATCAACAACGCTGGCGTTGCTTATACCGGCTCCCTGGCAGAGATGCCGCTGGCGCAATGGCAATGGTTGATGCAGCTAAACCTCACAGCTGTGTTTCAGGTGTGCCAGTCGTTACTGCCTCGGCTGAGGGATGCTGGCGGCGGACACATCATCAATGTGAATAGCCATGCAGCCCACCAAGCCTTCCCAGACTGGGGGGCTTACTGCATCAGCAAGGCTGCCCTCGTCTCGCTCAGCCGTTGTCTTGCAGTCGAAGAACGCCCCCATGGCATACGGGTCAGCACCCTCACCCTGGGTGCGGTAAATACGCCTCTTTGGGAGAGCGAAACCGTCCACAGCTCGTTCGATCGCCGTGCCATGCTTGATGTAGATAGGGCGGCTGAAGCCCTGCTGTACTTGGCCCAACAGCCCGCCACCTCAGTGGTAGAAGATCTCACCCTCATGCCGGCCGCCGGCGCGCTTTGAGTTCCCCCATGACTTCCACCCTGCCCACCAGTCTTCCGTCGCGCACCAGTGCTCCCGACGTCGCGCCACTGCCGGTGAGCCTGCGCATCCGTGAGCGCCTTGACGAAGCTGGTGTGGCCTACTTGGCCAACGACAACATCGCCGACCACCTCCGGGACGGCGAGCTTGAGCAACTCGAAGTTGAAGTAGCTGGCAAGGTTCGCGAGCTGCTACGAAGCCTCGTCATTGATATCGACAAAGACCACAACACTGAGGAGACAGCCGAGCGCGTTGCTCGGATGTATTTGCACGAAGTATTTAAAGGCCGCTATCATCAGCAGCCGAAAATTGCCAGCTTCCCTAATGTCAAAAAGTTAGACGAGATATATACAGTTGGGCCCATTTCAGTTAGATCTGCCTGCTCTCACCACTTAGTACCTATTTTAGGCAATTGCTGGATTGGGATCAAGCCTGGTGACCGAGTGATTGGTCTATCCAAATTCTCCAGAGTTGCCGACTGGGTTTTCTCCAGGCCCCATATCCAGGAAGAAGCTGTAATGATCCTGGCTGATGAAATTGAGCGCCTTTGCGAGCCTCAAGGACTCGCAATTCTCGTAAAAGCTCAGCACTACTGCATGAAGTGGCGCGGTGTCAAAGAACCTCAAACCAGCATGGTCAACTCGGTAGTCCGTGGAGATTTCCGCCTCGATCCCAGTCTCAAGGCCGAGTTCTTTGAGCTAGTCAAGCAACAGGAATGCATGCTTTCCACCTGAGCAGCTAGCTCGAGTGGAAAGTCAATTCTCTTTGTGACTAGTCCCTCAGGGACTAGTCACTGGGCCAATGGCAGGAGAGGCTTGGCGTCCAGCTCCACCCCCAGGAGCTGATACTGCAACAACTACCATCACTTGGGCTGAAACGTCCTGAGGTTGTAATACGTAGGTGGGTCCAGAGGCTCCATTAATGAGCAACCAAGCGCTGGCGCCCGGATTACGCCGGTACCAGTGAAACGCCGATGGTGGCAAGGAGGCCAGCACATCGGCTGCCGCCGTGGCCTGCAGGACTGCACCCTGCACGGCCTCACCCTGCAATACCAGCTGCTGCAATCCGTTGATCTGCTGTTGAACCACACTTTCCTGCTGCAGATCTGAATTGATCTGCTGGCGTAGGGCGCGGATTTGGGCCTGGGGGTCAGCACTCACTCCCGGCACGCAGGAAAGCTGACCGTCCACCAGCTGGCAGCCCACCAGGTCCTGGGAACGGGCCGGTGGCAGCAGGGCCAGGGCTGCAGCCCAGCTGAGCGCAAATGCCAGGGATCTGGCCCAGTGGGACTGGCGTAAAAGTGCAGATCTACAGAACAAACCCATCAACCAGGGGCAAGACCATCCGATCTTGGCGGGGAAGTCGCAGTACGGCCAGCAGCAAGCACCGCAGCAACCAAGGCGGCCACCTGGCCAAGATCCTTATCGCCTGGACTCCGTTCCACGCCGCTGGAGGCATCCAGGCCTGTGGGAGTTAACCGAGTCAGCAGATCCGGCACCCGGTCGGCCCGAATGCCCCCGGCCAGCCACCAGGGAAGAACAGGCTCAAATCCCTGGAGCCACTCGATCGGGATGCGGTGGCCGGTGCCACCCAGCTGGTCGGGCACCCAAGCATCGAGAAGCAGGGCATCCACCACCTCGGCGTATTCAACGGCCCGCTGTAGGTCCTCGGGGCTGCGGATCCTCAGGGCTTTCCAAAGTTGACAGCCCAGGCGGGCACGCAGCTGGGCGCATTGCTGTGGCGTTTCTGAGCCATGCAGCTGCACCACGACATGGCCCCGGCCGGCTTCCAGTTGCGGCCAAAGCTGCTCCGGAGGATCGGCCACCACCAGCACACCCCGACAGCCAGGCGCCGCAGCCCGCATCGCCCCAAAAAGCGCCTGCCGGTGTTCAACCTCAAGGAAGCGAGGCGAGCCCGGCACACCGATTACACCGATCGCATCCACCCCTAAATGGGCCACCGCTGCGGCCTGGCCCGGATTACGCAATCCGCAGATCTTTAGCAGGGAGGGCGCCATGGCACGGGCGAAGGCCGTTATCCCCTTTCTAGGATCAGGAGATTCATGCTCCAGAACTGGCCAGACCAGAACCAGGAGCAGACACCAAGGCGGAGGGCCGTGGGAGAGGGCTGGCAACTGTTCAAGATCCGGGGAATCCCCCTACGGATTCATCCAAGCTGGTTTGTGATCCTGGTGCTTGCCACCGCGGCCTTCCAACAGCACTACAGCCTCACCCTTAAAGATCCGGTGAGTGGGGGCTTGCTCTGGGGTCTGGGCTTGGTTACGGCTGTGTTGTTGTTCGTTTCGGTGCTGCTGCACGAACTGGGCCACTCCCTAGTGGCCCTAGCCCAGGGGGTTGAGGTACGCAGCATCACCTTGTTTTTACTCGGCGGCGTGGCCAGCGTGGAGCGCGAGTGCAGCACCGCCCGGGGCGCCTTGCTAGTGGCAGCAGCTGGCCCGGCTGTGAGCCTGGTGCTGGGCGTAGGCCTGCTGGCCGCTACCCATTCAGCCACCCATCTCTCCCCCCTGCTTGGCGCCATGGTGTCCGAACTGGGCACCCTCAACTTGGTACTAGCCCTGTTCAACCTGCTGCCGGGCCTGCCCCTTGATGGTGGTCTGATCGTCAAGGCCCTGGTGTGGCAGGCCAGCGGTAGCCAGCGACGCGGCGTTGAGGTGGCCAACAGCTGCGGCCGCTTCCTTTCCCTGCTGGCCATCGGCATGGGCACCGTGGTGTTGCTGCGCGGAGGTGGCCTCAGCGGCGCCTGGTTGATGCTGCTGGGCTGGTTTGGGCTAGGGGCATCGCGCAACCAGCGCCAGATGCTTGCTCTGCAGCAAACCCTCAACGAACTCAAGGTACGGGATGCTGCTGGGCGGCGATTCCGGGTACTGGAGGCGGCAGGCCGTCTACGGGAGCTGAGCCAGATGCGGGTCTCCCAGGCCAGCGAGGTCGACCAGGGCGACTGGCTGCTCGTGTGCGATCGCGGCCGCTGGCAGGGCTTCATCGACGACACGCCGCTGCAACAACTGCCCGTGCAGCGCTGGGATACGGACAGCATCGGCGACCACATCCAGCCACTTTCCAGCCTTCCCTCCATCCGGGAATCGGCACCGCTTTGGCAAGCCGTTCAGCAACTCGAAGACAGCGGCCGCAACAGGCTGCTCGTGCTCAGCCCAGCTGGTCTGCCTTGCGGCACGATCGAACGCCCCGAGCTCGGCGAAGCGGTGCTTGCCAAGCTGGGGCTCCGCCTACCAGCACCCATGCTTGAGATTGCCCGCCGCCAAGGCACCTATCCCCTTGGCCTCGCCCTATCCCAGGTAGTGCGCTCCATGGTGGCTTCTGGTGAGGCAAGGGAAGAGGATCCCTCCACCGCAAGCCGGTAGCGGCCCTCGGTCACTGCAATCCTTTCCCATTCCTCGCCACTGAGCGGGCTAATCCTGCTACCCGCCGCCGCCGCAGGCAGCTCAGCCTGGGCCGATCTGATCAAACGCAGCTCCAGCTCAGCGCGGTCCACGGGCATGGCTGGCAACCGAGGTGGTGGGCTACCAAACACAAGCTGCCAGAGGTCAGCGGGGGGATCCAGCAGGATCGAGCCGTGCTGCAGCAGGCAACCGCGGCTCCAGAGCTGGGCGCTACCAATCCGCTTGGCGCCGCAGGCGTGCACCAGATCGGCGGCCGTACTGGTGGCAAAGCAGCTGCTGGGTTGCGGGCTGGCGGCCTGTCGGCCTGCCTGCAATGGCAAGCCCAATGTGGCAAAGCAATCGACAAGCCAGGCGCAAGCGCGGCTGTACGCCTGCAGACGCGACAAGGGGGGATCAGGCCACACCAGGGCGTAGGTGAGTTCCCCGGCGTGGAGCACGGCACGGCCGCCACTAGGTCGCCTCACCAAATCAACCATTCCCGCCGCCGCCAGGCCGTGCCAGTGGGGTTCGATGCAGCGCTGGTGAAACCCCAGCGACAGGGTCGGGCGCTGCCAGGAGTACAGCCGTAAGGCCGGGGCCCGTTGCTCCAGGAGCAGGGTGTCGATCGCCATGTGCGTTGCACCCCCAAGGCAGCTGCTGGGTAGCAGCCGCAGGGTTGGGGTAGGAGATGCTTGGGAGTCGTCCATTACCCAATGGTTGGCCGGATGCTGTGGAGCCTGTTGCCCTATCTGCCCCTTGGCCTGTTAGCTGGGCTGCTATCGGGCTTACTGGGCATCGGGGGCGGGCTGGTGTTTTCGCCCTTATTGCTGCTAGCTGGACTGGATCCCCACCAAGCCCTGGCCACCAGCACCCTGGCAATCGTGCCTACCACTCTGGGTGGCACCTGGGCCCACCTGCGCAATCGCAGCCTCCCATGGCGCGGGAGTCTGGCAATTGTGCTGGGCGCCAGCCTTGGTGCCGGCCTGTTCAGCCAGGTGGGGCTGGTGCTGCATGGCTGGATGTTGCTCGCATTGCAGTCGTTGATGTACGGAGGGCTGGCCTTGAGCTTTCGCCCACCGTCAGCGGGGTCTGCCATGGACATCCTTGACTTGAATCTGGCGGGATTGGCCGCCGTGGGCTTGGTGGCTGGCATGGCCACCGGATTGCTCGGGCTCGGCGGTGGCTTGGTGATGGTTCCCCTGATGGTGCAGCTGATGCAGGTGCCAATTCACCTGGCGATCCGCTTCAGCACGCTGGCGGTGCTGACATCGGCCTCAGTGGCCTCAACCACCTTCCTGCTGGATGGCCGCGGGATACTGCCTATTGGGCTAGCCCTTGGAGCAACTGCAGCAATGGCTGCCCGCTGGTCAGCTGCCCGACTGGACAGGGTCAGGGACGGCCAGTTGGCAGTACTACTGCGGATACTCACCTTAATCCTTGCGGCAGACAGCTCTCGACGCGCCCTGTCACTGCTGTTAGCCCAGCCCAACTGAAAGCGGCGTCCAGAAACCCTCATCCAACTCGTAGCCCAGCACCGCAGCCATTTGGGCAAGCCCCTGGCGGCAACTCAGGCCATGGAGGCGCGCCCAGGCATCAAGGCTGAAAAGCCGGTGAGTAATCCAGAGCTCCAAAGACTCGGGGGCAAAACGGATACCCTCTGTGCGGCTGAATTGGTGGGGCAAAACCATCGCCACGTGGCGGGTGAGGTGGCCGCTACTGCGCTCCAGCAACAGGGGCAGCCAGGGTGCTTCCGCATCAGCCCGGAGGGACCAAAGCCGCAACTCGGCAATCTCCGACAGCTCCCGCGGGTCATCGTCTGCTCGGGGCCAGTGGAACTGGAACTCCAACGAGCCGGCCTGCTGAACCAGGGATGCAGGGCCAAGACTGGCCCAGGGCTGGAGAGCTGAAAGATCCAACTCGCGGATCTGGCGCTCGGAAATCTCCACAGAGGCCATCAAGAGCTGTGACAGCAGGGCGGGTGAAGCTGGACCGTAGCCACTGAAGGGCAAAGAATGGGGTGAATCCTGTTGATCACGGCTCTCCCATGGTTTCGACTCTCAGCCTGGCCGAAGTGCTGATTGCCCTGGTCGTAGCCGCCCATGCAGGCGTGCTTGCCGTTCGGCTCTGCTTCAGCCTTTACAAAGCCTGAGGAGCTGCCGACGCCCCCTTGGCAAATCGGGTCTGGCCAGCTAGAAGCGTGCAGGCCCCAGCGGGGTTCGATCCTTTGGTGTTCCCATGCCGCTTCGCGCACCACGCAACTCCAAGGCCCGGCCCAGGCAGCCTTTGCAGCCAGAGCCAAAGCCTGGCTCGCGGCCTGAATCCCAGATTATTTCTGGCGGCGAAACCGCAGCACTTCAGGCTCTCTCAAGCGAGCGCCAGGAACTGCTCTGCAGCCTGATTGGCCTATCCCTCAAAGTGGGCCTTGTGCTGGTTGCTGGCGTCAGCCTGGTGCGGCTTGCCTCTGCCTATCAGGAGCGGATGGAGCGCCAGGGTGAGCTTTCGGCGGTGCTGGACCTTGAACGGGCCAAACTCTCCAAAGCACGGGAGCGCTTTGACCATCTGTTCATGGTGGAAGGAGAACAACGCCTGATCCGCGAGCAAAACCAGTGGATTGCCCCTAACCGACTGCGAGTGGTTTGGCAGCAGCCCACCCCGTAAGTTGGGGCCCTTGTCTCAACGAGCTTGATGGCCGCAGCTGCTGGCGCCGGAACGGTTTTGATCACCGGCACCACCTCAGGGGTGGGGCTTAATG
>CAZKER010000142.1:0-3637 GCA_964551845.1 uncultured Cyanobium sp. | reverse complement strand
AACACAGAAATCACGATCGAGATCTGCTCCACCAGACCCGAGGGGCCTCCAGGGCTAAATAGCGCCACCCCTAGGGCAACCAGCAAGGAGGCCATGCCGCCGCAGCCGTTGAACAGGGCAACGGTCTCGGGCATGGCAGTCATCGGCACCCGCTGGGCCGTAATCAGGCCGAGCACGCCGCCCAGGCCAGTGCCGATCGCGATCCAGAGCCAGGCTTGGGGGGAGAGGGGCTGCTGAATAAGCAGGCCGAGCACCGCCAAACCCATCGCCAGGGCCGCCAGCCCATTGGCAGAGCGAGCGGTGCTCACCTTTGAAAGACCCTTGATACCGAGGGCCAGCAAAAGCACGGCGCCGAGATCGATCAGGGCGGGCAAGAGTTCAAGTCCAGCCATCAGCGTGTCCCTCCGGTACGGGGTGATTTGCGCGAAAACATGGCAAGCATGCGGTCGGTTACCAGGAAGCCGCCAACAACGTTGAACAGGGCAAAGCCCAGCGACAGCGAGCCGAGCACCAGCAGGGGCAGCTGGCCGTTTGCCTGGGCGATCAGGGTGAGCGACGCCAGCACTGTGATGCCGCTGATCGCATTGGCACCGCTCATCAGCGGCGTGTGCAGCGTGGGCGGCACCTTGCCGATCAGCTCAAGGCCCAGCAGGCTGCCCAGTAGGAGCACCCAGAGGGCTTGGGTCAAGGCACTCATCAGTTTGCTCCGGAAACGAGGTCAGGGAATCGGCAGGAGCCGTCGTAGGTGAACAGACAGCCGGCCACTATCGGGTCCTCCTGGTCGAGCTGGAAGCCGTCATCGCCCAACACGTGCTCCACCAGGGCCGCCAGGTTGCGGGCGTAGAGGGCGCTGGCGTGATTGGCCACGGAGCTGGGCAGGCCATCGCCACCGATCAACCGAACGCCGTGGCGCTCCACGGTCTCGCCGCAGACCGAGCCGGCGCAGTTGCCGCCCTGGGCCACGGCCAAATCCACCACTACGGAGCCGGGCCTCATGCCCGCCAGCATCTCATCGGAGATGAGCAGGGGGGCTCGCCGGCCCGGCACCTGGGCGGTGCAGATCACCATGTCTGCCAGGGCCAGCTGATCGGCTAGCTGCTGGCGCTGGGCAGCCAGGAAGGCTTCGCTAGCCGCCTTGGCGTAGCCGCCGGCTTCGGCGGGGCGCTCCTCCTGCTCGGGTGGGGAAAGAAACCTCCCACCAAGGGATTCCACCTGCTCCTTAGCAGCGGGCCGCACATCACTTACGTAAACCACCGCGCCGAGACGCCTGGCCGTGGCCAGAGCCTGCAGTCCCGCCACCCCGGCGCCCAAGATCAGGGCCCGGGCCGGCTGAATCGTGCCCGCCGCTGTCATCAACATCGGCACGTAGCGATCGAGGGCGGCCGATGCCAGCAGCACCGCCTTGTAGCCGGCGATGTTGGCCTGGGACGACAGCACATCCATGCTCTGGGCCCGGCTGATCCGGGGCAGCAGCTCCAAGGCCAAGGCCGAAACACGCCGCGCCTGAAGCTGCTCCACTAGAGCGATAGCGCCGTAGGGAGAGAGCAGACCCGCCAGCAAGGCTCCAGGCCGCAGCTGATCGAGTACTTCCGCAGCAGGTGGATTGACGCAAAGTACGGCATCAACGCCTGTGCCCAGCTCGGGGCCTGAGGCAACGAGACGGGCTCCAGCCGCTACAAATTCATCGTCGGCGTAGCCAGCAGCCAAGCCGGCGCTCTGCTCAACTTGCAGCGTCAGCCCGCGGGCCAGCAGCCGGCGCACGGTTTCAGGAGTTGCTGCAACGCGACACTCCCCGGGGGTGCGTTCCCGCAGGATCAATACATCAGCCAAGAGGGTCCCCGTAGGCCATCTCTCTATTAGGGGGTGTATCCCCTCGCCTGAGCAACTGAACTACAGCAAATGTGCGCAGTTGCCCATCCAAGCCAGGCGGGGCTCAAAACAGGGGAAGCAATTCCTGCTCAACGCAGCTGGCCTGGGGCAGGGCTCCCTGGTGACGCAGCTGGCGCGCCCTCAGGATCATCGGATCGATGTCGCATTCCAGGGCCCAGCAGCGGTTGAGGTGCCAACGCTGCAGGGCGGGCGCCCAGGCCCAGGCATCCGGATCGGGTAAGGGGTTCGCCATAGAAAGAACGGCTGGGGCCCGCAGGTTGGCTTGAAGCTAGACACGCTCGGCCATAAGCCCATAGGCCAGATCACCCATTTACAGCGGGCCTGCTGACGCCCAGGCGGCCCTAGCCACAATGGCGTGATGGGGTTTCCTTCTTTCGACCTGGGCATCCCGGCGCCCACAGCAACCGCCGTACGGCCAAGACAGTGGCAGAGCCGCTTGATCCAGCTGCTGCGGGCCCGGCTGCTCAATCACCAGCCAGGCGGCCACGACGTGCTTATTCATGCAGGTCCGGGTGCTGGCAAAACCCTGGGGGCCCTGCTCAGCTTCCTCACCCTGCAGCGGGAGGGGAGACTCGATCGCTTTCTGATCTTCTGCCACCGAAGCTCGATAGCCCGCCAATGGCTGGGAGCCGCCGAACGCCTAAACCTGCGCCTACTGGAGTGGGATCCGGAGCAGGGGCTGTCGGCGCTTGAAGCAAACCCCAACTGGGATGGACTGCTGCTCAGCTACCAGTGCACCGCCCGCCACCGCATTGCTCTCGAGGCGGCCTTGCCCCGGGTAGCCCTTGGGAGCTGGCTGGCCATTGCCGACGAGGTGCACCACCTAGGCCTGGATCCGGATGAACCGGAAGCGGCGGCCTGGGGCTTCGCCTTCAGCCAGCTCACCGCTCCAGCCCGGCTGCGACTTGGTCTCACAGGCACCCCCTTTCGCGCCGACAACCTGGCCTTCTGCGCCGCCCGGCGGGTGCAGGTGCGCGAGGGCGACCACGTGATCGAACGCATCGCCCCCGACCTAAGCGTGGAGCCCCGCCAGCTAATTCTGGCTGGGGATGTGCGTCCCCTGGAATTTCGCTTTCAAGACGGCTGGGTAGAGCACGGCCGGCCCCAGGCCTCCGCCGACACCGAAACCTCGCCACTTTCGGCGGAAGCGAGGGAGAGCTGGCGGGCCCGCAACCTGCGCCGGGCCATTCAACTTGGAGATGCCAGCAGCATCGCCCTGCGGCTACTGCTGAAGGCCCGTCAACGGCTGGAGCGGGTGCGGGCCCACCACCCCGAGGCCGGCGGCCTGGTAATCGCCCGCGACATAGCCCACGCCAGACGCATCGCCGGCCTGCTTGAGGAGGAGGGCGACCGGGTGCACCTGGTGCATTCCCAGGACCCGGATGCCAGCGCCCGCCTGGCCGCCTTCCAGGCCGGCGAAGCCGACTGGCTGGTAAGCATTGATATGTGCGCCGAGGGCTTTGATGCCCCACGGCTGCGGGTGGTGGCCTACCTCACCACCGTGGTCACCCGCAGCCGCTTTGTGCAGGCCATCACTAGGGCCGTGCGCATGGATAGCCAACGCGCCGCCTTGGAGGCCGTACCGCGGGATCCGTCCTACGTATTCGCACCAGCCGATCCTCTGCTGATTCGCTACGCCAGCAGCTGGTCCCTCAGCGAGCCCTACCTGATCCGGCCCCGATCAACGGCGGCCGTACCTGAAACTGCTGGCAGCAGCCGGGGCGGCTCCCTACCGCTGCAGGCCGTC
>CAZKER010000141.1:0-1893 GCA_964551845.1 uncultured Cyanobium sp. | reverse complement strand
CATCGCCATCGTCCAGAAGCTGCTGAGTTCAGCGACAGCACCAACAACCATTGGCACCTGATCCGATGACCTTCACCACTCCGCTCAAGCGGCTGACAAAGCTGGCCCTCTCCACCCTGCTCCTAATGCTGGTCGGCGTTGGGCTGTTGACGGCCCGGCCCGGTACCGCCCTGGCAGCAGAGGCCTCGCCGCCGATGATTTCCCCGCCAGGGGGTGCGGCAGCACTCGCTAAGGCCGTTGTGGCGATGGAGCAGCTCGATCAGATGCGCATCTCCCTGGCCTCCACCCTCGAGGGCCGCACCGAGGAACCCACCATCGAAACGATGAAGGAGGTGTGCAAACCGGTGGGCATGCAGGCCATCGCCATCGGCAAGGAGAACGGCTGGCAGGTGCGCCAGGTGGCCAGCAAGTACCGCAACCCCGACCATGCCCCCGCCAATGATCAAGAGCGTCAGGTGATCGATCTGTTCAGCCGACACCCTGAGATCAACGGGCTCTGGGAGCCGGCCGTGGCGGAACAGGGCGCCGGCCTGAACTACTACCGCCGCATCAACGTCGAGCCGAGCTGCCTGGCCTGCCACGGCACCAAGGCCAGTCGGCCGGCGTTCATCAAAGACAACTACCCCGACGACAAGGCGTTCGACCTGGCCGTTGGTGAGCTGCGCGGCATGTATGCCGTACACCTGCCGGAGGTTCAGGCGGCTCTCGCCGCCGCCGCGGGCTGAGCCACGCCAACGCAAAAATTGACATACAGTATGCGTATCTCGTCATAAAAGGATCAGACGTTCCGGAGCCATGACCCTCATTCCCGCACCACCGTCCAGTGACGAGCTCCCCAGCCTGGGACGTCGCCAGTTCATGAACCTGCTCACCTTCGGTGCCGTCACCGGGGTGGCGCTCGGCGCCCTCTACCCGGTGGTGCGCTACTTCATCCCTCCCCGGGAGGCTGGCTCATCGGGTGGTGCCCTTGCCCTGGACGAACTCGGTAATCCGATTGCGGCCAGCGGCTGGCTGGCCAGCCACCCGGAAGGCGACCGCAGCCTGGTGCAGGGTCTCAAGGGCGATCCCACCTATCTGATCGTGGAAGGGGAGGGCGCCATCGGTGCCATCGGCCTCAATGCCATCTGCACCCATCTGGGTTGCGTGGTCCCCTGGAACAGCGGCGAAAACAAGTTCATCTGCCCCTGCCACGGCAGCCAGTACGACCCGGAGGGGGCCGTGGTCCGCGGTCCCGCCCCGCTGCCCCTGGCCCTGGCCCATGTGGCCGTGCAGGGCGAACGGGTGCAGCTCAGCACTTGGAGCGAAACCGATCCCCGCACCGGGGAGCAGCCTTGGTGGAGTTGAACCGAAGCTTCTGAACTGGCTGCTCGCCAGCCCCCTAAGAGTTCAGACAAGGGGCTATGGGTGAGCGGACCGTTAGGCGCAGGTACCACCCGGCTGAATAGGCGGGATCAGGCTGTTTGAACAAGGCTCGATCTGATTGAAGTTGGCAAACTCAAGTTGTGGTGGCATGTCGTCTTGGGCGATCATCATGTCGACGAAACGATGGTCGAAGTGAACTTGGGCGAGCGGATAGTGATGATGCGCATGGATCGGCCTCTCCAGGATTTCGTCGATACCGGAAAATGAAATCACGATCTCGGCATTAGCTGCCTGGAGCGAGTTGGCTGTTGCCCCAAGCAAAGGACTTTGCGGATCGATCGGATGCATCACCGTCCAGGTAAGCAGGAACAGCGGCGAGTGGTCGCGCAGCAGGTTGAGCGGCAGTAGGCGACGCATCCGCTGGCCTTCTGCGGAGCGCTCATCGATGGCCAAATAGGCCCGTAACTGGGCCTCGATGATGGCCTTGCGGCGCTCATTGGCCAACCGGAACATCAACGTGGGCAGGCCGTT
>CAZKER010000140.1:0-2744 GCA_964551845.1 uncultured Cyanobium sp. | reverse complement strand
GGTGTTGATCAGGCCCAGCAGTGACACGAGCGCTACCGCCGTGATCAGGAGTGCACCGAGCGGGCCAGCCAGGGCCTGGGCCGCGGCCGCGGCCGGCAGGCTTGAGCTGGCTAGCTGGGCGAGGGGCAGCACGTGCAGCAGGGCCAGGTTGATCAGCAGATAGAGCACCAGCACCGCCAGCACCCCACCGATCAGGGAGCGGGGCAGATCTCGCCCCGGTTCGCTGAATTCCTCAGCGAAATACACCGGGCTGGCCCAGCCGTCGTAGGTGGTGATC
Organism: uncultured Cyanobium sp.; assembly: GCA_964551845.1. Lineage (GTDB taxonomy): Bacteria > Cyanobacteriota > Cyanobacteriia > PCC-6307 > Cyanobiaceae > Cyanobium_A. The sequence goes on along the minus strand of CAZKER010000140.1, from coordinate 2,467 downwards.
ACTGCTTGTAGGGCAAGCACCACGGCCACCGACAGGCTTTGCCAGTTCATCGAGGTGCTGGGTGCCCGCGCTGTTAGCTCGCTGGGGGCCACTGGCTGGATGGGTAGGAGGAAGCAGGCCGCGACCAGGAGCAGAAAGGCCACTGCCTTGGCCAGGCTGAGCAATTCCTGGCTGGCGCTGCCGGCCCGCAGGCCCCGTAGCTGAATCAGGGTGAACAGAGCGATCGCCAGCAGCGCCAGGATTCGGGCCACGTAGGGCTCTTGGGGCAGCGCGGCGGGCAGCAGGGCCTGGCCGTACTCCCCCGCGGTAGTGGCCACCCAGGCCAGGCCGATGCAGTGGGCCAGCCAGTCGGTCCAGCCCACCAGAAAGCCAACCCGCTTGCCGAAGGCCCGCTCGGCGTACACATACCAACCACCGGCTCTCGGCAGAGCTGCCGCTAACTCGGCAATGCACACCGCCCCCAGCAGGGCATAGAGCCCGCCGGCCAGCCAGGCGGCCAGTACCAGCGGTGCCGAGGGCAACTGGGCTGCCACTAGGCCCGGCGTGCGCAGGATGCCGGCCCCGATCGTGCCGCCCACGGCACCGGCCAATCCAAAACCCACTCCCAAAATGCTCAGCAGGCGGCCCGTAGGGGCCTTGTTGACTGGCGGCGGGTCGGGAATGGGTTGGCTCAACCTCGGCAGCTCTGATCCAGCAGCTGCATTGGGTGCAGCACCGGGATCGGCTGCGGCAGCTCCTGCAGGTGACGCCGGATCTGCAGGCTACAGCCGATGTTGGCGCTGACCGCTAACTCGGCGCCGGTGCCGACTAGGTCGTTTGCCTTGAGCTGCCCCAGGGCGGCGGCCTCTTCTGGCTGAACCAGGTTGTAGATGCCGGCGCTGCCGCAGCACACCCCCGCTTCCGTCGCTTCGCGCAGCTGGATGTGGGGAATGGCATTCAGCAGGGCCCGGGGCTGGCTGCTGATGCCCTGGCCGTGCAGCATGTGGCAGGCGTCGTGATAGGCCAGTTGGAGCGGTCGATCGGCACTGGCTGGTTCGCCGTCAGCGTGGCGCAGGGGCTTGAGGGCGGCGAGGAAAGGCTTGCTTAGGCCAAGGGCGGCGAGGAACTCCTGAATATCGGCGACTGGGGCGGAGAAGCTGCTGCCGGTGAGTCGCCCGTAGGCCTTCATGGTGTGGCCGCAACCTGAAGCTGCCACCAGCACCGCGTCGAGGGGCTCCGCCCCGGCGGGCTTGCCTGGGCCCACTGCGGCCTCGAAGCTTTGGATCAGGCCGGTTGCCAGTTCGTTGGTCTGGCTGAGTTCACCCTGGTGGTGGGTCACGGCGCCGCAGCAGCCCTGGGATGGCGGGATCACCACCTCGATGCCGTTGGCACTCAGCACCTGCACGGCAGCCTGGTTCACGGCTGGATCAAATAAACGCTGCACACAACCCAGCACCAGCCCTACCCGGGCGCGGCGAGGACCCTGGGCTGGCACTACCAGGGGGAAGTCGTCGCGAAAGCCTGCCGGCGCCAAGGGAGGCAGCAGGCGATCCAGGGCCTCCAGCTGGGGGCCGAACAGGCGGGTGAGCCCACTGCGGCGGGCCAGGGCCTGCAGGGGGGTGCCGGCGTAAAGGCGCAGCGGCATTAGGGCTGCGCGCAGGCGCTGGGGGTAGGGAAGCAGGGCAAACAGCAGCTTGCGAAATGCCTGCTGGGCGGAGCTGCGCAGTTCCGGGGCGTTGAGCTGGGGGCGCGTCGCCTCGATCAGTTGGTCGTAGCGCACTCCAGAAGGGCAGGCCGTGACGCAGGCGAGGCAGCCCAGGCAACTGTCGAAATGGCTGGCCACCGTGGCGTCCAGTTCGAGCTCGCCGGCATTGATGGCCTTGAGGGTGTAGATGCGGCCCCGGGGTGAATCCATCTCCGTTCCCAGCACTCGGTAGCTGGCGCAGGTGGGTAGGCAGAAGCCGCAGTGCACGCAGGGGTCGGTGTTCATCCGCCGAAGTGGCGAATCACAGCATCAGCAAAGCCACTGCAGCTCACCGGCTCCACGGGGGGCTCCATCAGCCGGGCCAGGTCGTAGGTCACCTCGCCGTTGGCGATGGCGGCGCTCAGGCCCGCGGTGATTAGGTCGGCGGCCTCCTGCCAGCCCATGAATTCGAGCATCATCACGCCGGAGAGGATCACCGAGCCAGGGTTGATGCGATCGAGGCCGGCGTGCTTGGGAGCGGTGCCGTGGGTGGCCTCGAAGATGGCGGCGTTGTCGCCGATGTTGGCGCCGGGGGCCATGCCCAGGCCCCCCACCACAGCGGCTGCCGCATCGGAGATGTAGTCGCCGTTGAGGTTGAGGGTGGCAAGGATCGAGTAGTCGGCCGGGCGGGTCTGGATCTGCTGGAAGATGCTGTCGGCAATGCGGTCGTCGACCAGCACCATCGCCTTCCACTGGCCGTTGCCGTGGCTGGCGCCGATGGCGTTGATTACTCCCTGCACTTCG
>CAZKER010000139.1:0-9104 GCA_964551845.1 uncultured Cyanobium sp. | reverse complement strand
AACACAAGGCCAGGCCGAGCCGCGATGCTGGCCTCGCCAAGCATCAGCTTGCGGTTGATCTTGTCGATCAGCTGGGGACGCACGCCTCCGTAGCCCTCAGCAAAGCTGAGATCAGCGAGTCCCATGCCAGGCACGATCTTGCGGGCATCCGCCAGAAACAGTCGTCGCCGCAACCAGGGCACTTCAAACAGCAGGTTTTTGAAGATGTAATTGCGGATATCGGCGATGCGAAAGAGTTGCCAGAAAACGGCCAGCACGGCCCAATCGAGCCGCAGCACCTTCAGAAACTCCCAGAATGAAGCTGGCTTGTAACGCTCCAGCAGAGGCAGCAGCAGGGCAGTGGGACCAAAACGGGTTTTGCCAGGGGCGCGCACGTCGGGGTCGCCGTGGATGGCGGCAAAGGGCAGCTTGTCGTTCTGCACCGTGTACACCTTGCCCCGGAGCAAATCCGGCGTGAAGTAAAAGCTGCCCGCCACCGGCAGGCAGGAATACTCCAATCCGTAGCCCATACGCTGAGCCATCAGCAGGCTGTGGGCCCCGGCATTCACCACCACGTGCCGGGCTCGCACGCTGTGGGGGGCGACCGGGGTGCCATCAGCTGCCAAGCCGGCGCTGCAGCCTGGTGTAGGGGCCAGTTCCACCCGGTAGTAGCCATCGCTCTCCGGGGAAATCGCCACCACGCTGGTGCCCAGCTGCACCGTGAGCTGGCGCGGCGTACTGGCCACGGCTTCCTCCGCCTGGGCCACGAACGAAGCCGAGAGCTCCTGGTAATCCACGGCGGTGTAAGTGCGGCGGATGCCGATCGCCACCAACTCTTCCGGGCGCAGCTCGCCCTTCACAAGTCCCACCTGGGGCTCCCACTCGGCGATCTGCGTCTTTTCGAGCAGCTCCATTGCCGGGAAGTGGGGCGAGAAGCGCTCAAACCGTTCCCGCAGGAAGGTGCACTCGCGCTCACCCACGCCGAGCACCATTTTGGGAGTGCGGAATACGCAGCGCTCGCGGCTGGCCGGATCCAGCAGCTCGGCGTAGTGAACGATCATCTCGGCGGTGCGCTTCACCCGCACCGCCTTCTCCAGGGTGTAGTTGGTCTCGATGTCGCCGCAGTGGATCGTCTGGCTGTTGTTGGTGGCCTTGGAGTTCACTCGGGCCAGGGCGTCGTAACGCTCCACCAGCAGGATGCGCTCCACATCGGTGTAGCGGGCCAGCTCAAACAGCAGGGCCGTGCCGCACACCCCGCCGCCCACGATCAACACCTCAACATCCGCCTGTGCCGCAGGCGCTTCTGCCATTGCAGGGTCGGGGTCGGATCCGTTGGGGGTGGCGCTCACGCAATGCAGCTGGCTCTGCTCCCATGGTGGCCGATCGGCTGCCAGTGGTGTTTTAAGCTCTGAGGGTGCGGGCGATTAGCACAGCGGTAGCGCACTTCCTTCACACGGAAGGGGTCACTGGTTCGAATCCAGTATCGCCCATTTAAGTGGTCATCCTTATTTGATGTTGACCAGGCCCGAGTCCAACGGTTAAATAGTTGTACGGTTTTCTGAGATAGTTGTTCTGATACCGCAATCTCTCAGTCCCGAAGTCCTCTCCACCCTGCGAGCCCTTGGTCAGGAGCTGCGCCAGGGCCGCGAAGGCCAACAGCTTGAACTCGCCGCCCTGGCGGCCCGTTTGAATATGGGGTTAGAACAACTGCAGGCACTGGAGGAGGGCGACGCCAGCCGATTGCCCGAACCGGTCTTTGTTATCGCCCAAGCCCGCAGAGTCGCAAGCAGCCTGGCAATCAACATCGACGGCACCCTGCAAAACCTTCGCGATAGCGGCCAATTCCAGACCAAGCCAATCAAGGTGGCCGAACTGGCCCCCAGCAACCCGAGCAGGCCTCCCAAATCGGCCACCAGCGCAACGGGCCCAGGCATCGGACGCCTGGCCCTTGCAGCGGCAATTCTTGCCGGGCTCACCGCCGCCAGCACCGCAGGCTGGCAGCGGTGGCAGCGTTCCCAGGCCCGCCCAACCCAGCAGCCTGGCCAGTCGATGCCGCTGACTGCGGCGCAAAAAACGGACAGCGGCAGCCTGGCTCCAAACCAGCTGCAACTGAACACCAGCGAGCCCAGCTGGCTCGAAGTAAAAACAAAAACTGGCACCAGCCTGTTCCGTGGCACCTTCACAGGTGAGCGAAGCTTCCCCCTAGGCCAAGGGCTTGAGGTCCTGGCCGGGCGTCCCGACCTGGTGCGGGCCCAATTGGGAGGCGGTGCTGCTCAACCCCTGGGGCGCATCGATCAGGTGGGCTGGCGCAGCTTCACGGCTCCGGCACCCTGAGGCCCAGGCCACAGGATTCCTGCACCACTTCAGCGCAAGAACGCAGGCTCCAGCGCTCCAGGCTGAGATCCGGAGCTGGCTCGCCAGGGGCGGCCGCCAGGGGCTCCAAGGCAACGCAAACCGCATTTTGTCTTGATGTCACCTGCAGGGTGGCAATCACCGCCGCTGGCCGGCGATCGAGGGCAGCGGCTAAGCGCAACAGCAAGGCCATCGCCGTCACGGTGCGGCGCTGATCGCGGTCTTCAATTAGCTGCCACGACTCATGGCGCTTCTTCGGCAGGCTGCGCCGGTGATAGCGGCCAATCGCCGCCACCATCAGATGTTCAGCTTCGGAGTAGCCCAGCAGCTCGCCGTGGCGGATCAAATACCAGCTGTGCTTGTGATAAGCCGAAATGTTGATGCTCTTGCCGCAGGTGTGCAGCTGGGCGGCGGCCCAGAGCAGCTCGCGACCCGGGCCCTCATCGTGGTGCAGCAGCCCCCGCGACTGGTCGTAGAGGCTAAGGGCATGGGAGGCCACCCGGTCGGCCCGGGCCCGATCAACTCCGAAGCTCTGGGCCAAGTGCAGCACGGTGCGCTGGCGAATCGTGCTCTGAAAAGCGAAGCGATCTCCCAGCAGACCGTTGCGCAGCATCCAATCCACGATCAGGCCCTCCCGCAGGGCCCGATCGCACACCACCAGCTCCCTCAAACCGAGCATCGCCATCGCCGTCTGCAGGATCAGGGCGCCGGGCACGATGATTTCAGCCCGACGGTCGTTGATTGCTGGCAAGGCGCGGCGCTGCTCCGGCGTCATGGCCAGTAGCCGGGCGGTGAGCTGGTCGATGCGCTCGCGGCTGAGCCGGTAGCCCTGCAGCTTCAGCGGCGGCTTGGGATCTTCAGCCGCCGCCAACGCCGCTAGGGCCATGGCCGTGCCACTGGTGCCCACCATCAGCGGCTGTTCGCCCCGCCGCAACGCCGCCTTCACCTCAGCCACGGCCGGGTCGAGGGCTCCCTGGATATAGGCCTGCAGGAAGGAGCGGCGTTCTACCGAAAGGGGATCCTGCTGACAAAACTCCCGCTGCAGGCGCACCGCGCCGATGCGGGTGCTGCTGAAGGAGCGGCCGTCCCGGCCATCGGCCAGCACCAATTCGGTGGAGCCGCCACCGATATCAATTATCAGATGGGGCTGCTCACCGAAGGCCATGCCGGAGAGCACACCCAAGTAGATGAGACGCGCCTCCTCCGGGCCGCTCACCAGATCCACCTCTAGGCCCAGTTGCTCCTGCAGCGCCACCAAAAAATCCCTGCCGTTGGGGGCCTCCCGCACGGCGCTGGTGGCCGCCGTGACGATTTGCTCCACCCCATGGCTAAGGGCCAGATCGCGATCGTGGCGCAGGGTGCGGAAAGCCCGCTCAATCGCCTCGGCACTGAGGTCACCGCTATGGGGATCCCTTTCGCCAAGCCGGGTGGTGGCCTTCTCAGCCAGCACCACACTGAAGCTGCTCAGCTCCGGATCCACCTCTGCCACCAGCAGGTGAATCGAGTTGGTGCCTATGTCAATTGCGGCAACCCGGCGACGACCGGCCGGCTGGAGGTTGGGGGCCTGAACCATCGAGCTCAGCAACTGCCGCTGGGGGCGCCACTTTGCCATCCATGGCCCATCCCAACGGCACACCTAGGGTGCGGCGCAAAGGGAAGGGGGCATGGCCAACTCGACGCGCGGCACCCGTCTGGGAGCCTGGCTGGAGCTGGTGCGCTGGCACAAGCCCAGTGGCCGCCTGATCCTGCTGATTCCAGCTGGCTGGAGCCTCTGGCTCACCCCAAACGCCCCGCCAGCGCCGCTGTTAGTGGGCTTGATCGTGCTGGGAGGGCTAGCGGTGAGCGCCGCCGGCTGCATCGCCAACGACCTTTGGGACCGCCGCATCGACCCCCTGGTGGAGCGCACCCGCAGCCGTCCCCTGGCCGATGGCCGCGTTGGGGTTGGCGAGGCAGTAGGGCTGCTGCTGCTCAGCCTGGTCAGCGCCCTGGCGGTGTTGCTGGTGCTGATGCTGGGATTGCCGGCCGCCAGCCGCAGCCTCTGTCTGTTGCTGGCAATCGCGGCCCTGCCGCCAGTGCTGCTTTACCCCTCGGCCAAACGCTGGTTCGGCTACCCCCAACTGGTGCTGGCCCTCTGCTGGGGATTCGCTGTGTTGATCCCCTGGGCCGCCGCCACCGGCTCCCTGGCGGGCGGCTGGCCCCTGGCCCTGGTGTGGTTGGCCACCTTGCTATGGACCTTCGGCTTCGACACGGTGTACGCCATGGCCGACCGGGATGACGACCGGGCCATCGGCGTGCGCAGCAGTGCCCTCAGCCTGGGCAGCCAGGCCCCCCTGGCGGTGGCGGTCAGCTACGCCCTAGCCGCCCTGGCCCTGGGGCTAGCCGCCGGCCTGCAGGGCTGCGGCTTGATTACCTGGTCATTGGGTCTGCTGGCCGCCGCCGGCATGCAGCGCGAAGCCGCCCTGCTGCGCCGCCCCAACCTGCCCCGCTCCGCCTACGGCCGCCACTTCAGCCGTCAGGTGAAGCTCGGCGGACTGCTGCTGCTTGCCCTGGTGCTGGGACAGCTGCCATGAGCCAGGACACTTGTCTACCCGCATCGTTGCAGCCGGGGGATCGGGTGCAGCTGGTGGCGGCAAGCTCAGCCCTGCTGGGCGACGACGCCCTGGCGCGACTAGAGGCGGGCATCGCCGTGCTCGAGGGCTGGGGCCTGGAAGTGGAGCGCACGCCGCTGCACGGGCGCCAGTGGGGCTATCTGGCCGGCCAGGACCAGCAGCGTCGCGGCGACCTAGAAGCGGCCGCCCGGCGGGGCGCCAGGCTGGTTGCCTGTGTGCGGGGCGGCTGGGGTGCCGCCCGTTTACTGGAAAACCCCCTGGCCCTACAAGCTCGCTGGCTGCTGGGCTTCTCCGACGTCACCTCCCTGCTCTGGGCCCAAATGGCCCAGGGCAAGGCTGGTGGCATCCACGGACCGCTGCTCACCACCCTGGCCGCCGAACCCACCTGGAGCCAGGAGCGGCTGCGGGCCCTGTTGTTTGGCGAACCCCTCGAAGACCTTCAGGGCAAGGGATGGTGTGGTGGTAGCGCCGCAGGCCCCCTGCTGGCGGCCAACCTCACCGTGGCCACCCACCTGCTTGGCACGCCTTACTTGCCGGATCTGCGCGGCGCCATCTTGGTGCTCGAAGACGTGAGCGAAGCGCCCTACCGGATCGAGCGCATGCTCACCCACTGGCGGCTGTGCGGTGCCCTGCAGCAGCTGGCCGGCATCGGTCTGGGGCAGTTCACAGATTGCGATGACAGCACCGATGAAAACTTGACTGAAACCGAATGGGCAAAGGCTTGTTCAACCAATCCTGATCGGTTCAGCCTCGAGCAGGTGCTGCGCGAGCGCACAACCGATCTGGGCATCCCCGTGATTAGCAACCTGCCCGTGGGCCATGTGGCCGGCAACGCTGCCCTACCCCTGGGCGCCTGGGCGGAGCTCGATGGCAGCAACGGCCAGCTTCGGATCAGACCCGGGAAGCAAGCACCGCCGCTGCCACGGTGAGGTCGAAGGGGGTGGTGAGCTTGATGTTGGAGGCGGGCGCCTCCAACACCTGCACCGCCAAACCCAGCCGCTCAAACAAGGCCGCATCGTCGGTGACGCTCCAGCCCTGCGCCGTGGCGGTTGCGTGGGCGGCCCGCAGCTGCTGCACCGGAAAGCCCTGGGGAGTTTGGGCTGCCCACAACCAGCTGCGATCAGGGGTGGCGGTGATGATGCCAGCTCCATCCACCTGCTTGATCGTGTCGGTTACGGGGGTGGCGGCGATCACGGCAGCGCCTTGCTGCACCGCAGCGGCACAGCGAGCCAGCAAGTCCGGCTCCACAAGACAGCGAGCCCCGTCGTGGATCAGCACACCACCGGCAGCTGCCGGCAGGGCCGCCAGACCACGGCTCACCGACTCCTGACGGGTGTCACCACCGACAATCCACTGCACCGGCCGATCTGGCTGGGCGTCGGCCACGATCGCCGCGATCGCGGCGGCATCAATGGGTTGGCCGACTATGCCGATCCAGGAGATGGCGGGGCAGGCCAGGGCCGCATCGAGCGTCCAGGCCAGCACCGATCTCCCCGCCACCGGCAACAGCAGCTTGTTGCCGGTGGCCCCCATGCGGCGGCCGCTGCCGGCGGCGGCGATCAGCAAATGCACAAGCGACTCCCGCGAGACGGGTCAAACCGAATCTGATCCATACAATCAGGCCGCCGAACCTGTGTCGTCTGCGATGCGCGCCCTGTTTTTGATTCCGGGCGGCAGCAGCCAGCAGCTGCAGAGTTTTGCCGCCGTTGCCGCCGTTGCCGACCAGCTCCATGCGGAAGTACAGGTGGTCTGTCCGGTGGCGGCGGTGCCCCTCTGGTCGCTGCATCCAGCCGTGAAGCGGGCCATGCCCTTCACCTACGAGCAGGCAACCCTGGCCGACTGGGCCAACTTGATGGGTTCGGTGCGGGAGCCCGATTTCCAGGTGAGCCTCAATCTGGCGCCTAGCCGCCAGATGGATCTGATGCTTTCTATGAGCCATATCCCCACCAGGGTGGCCAGCGGCGGCTTCTCCGCCACCGAGCGGATCACCCCGATGGAGGGCTGCTGGCCCAACCAGGCCTTCGAGGCCTTCCTGCGGCCCATCGGGGTGCGGCTTGAAGCCGAGTCCTTCAGGTTGCCCATCGCCCCGGCCGACCTGGAGGCCGCCAGCGCGGCCCTGCCAAGTGGCGATGGTCCGGTCCTGCTGCTGGCCCCCTCCGGTGCTGGCGGCGACTGGCCCAGCCAGCAATGGCAGGCCCTGCCTGCCGCGATCCGCAGCAAGCTGCCCAACCTGCGGGCCGTGCCGGCCATGGCGGGCACTGGGGCTGGGGATATGCGTAAGCGCGCCGCCCAGATCGCCAGTGCCGATGTGGTGCTCGCTAGCGATCCGGTAGCCATCGAACTGGCCCTATTACTCGGCCTGCCGCTGGTAGCCCTGGGCCGGGAAAAAGCCAATCTGCCCAGCCGCGCTGGAGTTCAGGGCCTGGGCAACTCCACCAACCTCGACCAACTGAGCAACGCCGAGGTGCTAGCCGCTTTGGGCCTGGGCTAGTCCGGCTGCCCGGGATAGTCCGGCCATACGATCAGCGCCACAAACGCCAGTGTCCTGATGACCAGCCCCGCCCCCCTGGCCGGCCAAGTGGCCCTGGTTACCGGTGCCAGCAGGGGTATCGGTCGCGCCATCGCCCTCGACCTGGCTGCCGCCGGAGCCCAGGTAGTGGTGAATTACGCCAGTTCCCCGGAGGCCGCCGAAGCGGTCGTGGCTGAGATCACCTCCGCCGGGGGCGTGGCTTGGAGTCATCGGGCCGATGTGGCCGTCGAGGAGCAGGTCGATGCCATGGTCAAGTCCGTCCTCGAAAGGGGCGGCCGACTCGACGTGCTGGTCAATAACGCCGGCATCACTCGGGACGGCCTACTGATGCGGATGAAAACCGCCGACTGGCAGAGCGTGATCAACCTCAACCTCACCGGCGTATTTCTCTGCACCCGCGCCGTCAGCCGGTCCATGCTCAAGGCCCGCAGCGGCCGCATCATCAACATCACCTCGGTGGTGGCCCTGATGGGAAATCCAGGCCAGGCCAACTACAGCGCCGCCAAGGCTGGGGTGATTGGCCTCACCCGCAGTAATGCGGCTGAATTTGCAGCCAGGGGTGTCACCGTCAATGCCGTTGCCCCGGGCTTCATTGAGAGCGACATGACCGCCGAATTAGACAAGGAACCGATCCTGGCGGCCATTCCGATGGGACGCATGGGCCAGGCCAGCGAGGTAGCCGGTGCAGTGCGCTTTTTGGCCGCAGACCCCGCTGCTGCCTACATCACCGGACAGGTGCTGCAGGTGGATGGCGGCATGGTGATGCGATGAGCATTTGAGGCTGGCAGCGTCAAAGCTGGCTGCATCAAGACTGGATGCGTCAAGAACTTGTTATGGGCTGCCCCAGTTCATCGCGCAGCCGACGTATCCGCTGCAGCAGCCGCAGGCGGCGACTGCGAGCGGTGATAGTCAGAAATAGCCTGACCGGCACATACACCAGGGCCATCAGCACCCCGGCCGCCGCCACGAGCACAAACACCATGGCATTTGCAGTGGAGCCCGGATCCAGCGAGATGGCTTCGTCCGCGCTCTCCAATGCTGTCTGCAGCAGATCCTCCATTGCCAAACCCTATCGAGCCTGGAGCGAATCAGCAGCCGGAAGCAACAGCTTGATTCGGCTTTCCCCACCCCGCTGCGTTAGCTCGGCGGCGGGCCGCTGTGGGACCCTGATCCCACTGAGTTACGACCGTTTTCATGGCCAAGCTGATCAGCTTCTCGGATGCCTCCCGTGGCGCCCTTGAGCGGGGTGTCAATGCCCTGGCCAACGCGGTGAAGGTCACGATCGGGCCCCGCGGCCGCAACGTGGTGCTTGAGAAGAAATTCGGCGCGCCCGAGATTGTTAACGACGGCGTCACCATCGCCCGGGAAATCGAACTCGAAGATCCCTTCGAAAACGTGGGCGCCAAGCTGATGCAGCAGGTAGCCAGCAAGACCAAGGACACCGCCGGCGACGGCACCACCACTGCCACCCTGCTTGCCCAAGCATTGGTGCGCGAAGGACTGAGAAACGTGGCTGCCGGAGCCAGCCCGGTGGGATTACGCCGCGGCATGGAAAGGGCCACAGCCCAGATCGTGGCCGGCATCGCCGAGAGGGCTCAGCCCGTCGCCGGTGAGGCCATTCGCCAAGTTGCCGC
>CAZKER010000138.1:0-4154 GCA_964551845.1 uncultured Cyanobium sp. | reverse complement strand
GCCTCCAGCCGGATCTGGGCGCTGCCCAGCACATGCCCCGCGCTGTGAAACGACACCCGGGCTTCACCGATGCGGTGCAGGGCGCCGTAGTCGACCGGGATCAGGTTGATCGTGGCTCCCAGGCGCTGCCGCAGGATCGCCTCGCTGGCACCCACCGCCCAGTATTCGCCGCAACCCGGCCGGGCGTGGTCGGCGTGGGCATGGGTGATCAGCGCCCGCGGCACCGGCCGCCAGGGATCGATCCAGGCCGCCGCCGCTCGGCAGTAAAGCCCCTGGGGGGTGTGCTCCAGCAGGCTGCCGGCGGGGAGGGGCATGGGTGAGCGGTGATCAGGCTTCGTCCCAGAGGGTCTGCAGCGACCACGGGCTGCCCTCCAGCAGCCAGAACGATCCATCCACCAGGCGGCGCTGCTGATCCAGCGCGGCGATCCGCGCGAGATCGGCGGGTGTGAGTGTGATCTCCGCTGCCGCCAGGTTTTCCAGCAGCCGCGCTGCTCTCACCGACTTGGGAATGGTGGAGATGCCGCTCTGCAGCTGCCAGGCGATCAGCACCTGGGCGGGGCTGCAGCCATGCTCCGCGGCGATCGCGCCGATCAATGGGTTTTCCAGCAGCACCGGTTCATCGGTGCCCTTGAGGGCGGCGGGCCGGTCCTGGGAGCCGAGCGGCGAGTAGGCGGTGAGGTGAACGTTCTCGGCTGCGCAGTCGGCCACCAGGGCCGGCTGTTGCAGCAGGGGGTGCCGTTCCACCTGATTCACCTCCGGCCGGATCCGGCAGTGGGCGAGTAGATCGTGGAGCTTGCGGCTGGAGAAATTGCTCACGCCGATATGGCGCGTGAGGCCCGCCTCCAGGGCCGCTTCCATTCCCTCCCAGGTGGATTCGAGCGGCACCTGCGCCGGTGGCAGCAGGTCATCGCCGCTGGTGGGAAAGGCCACGCCTGGCTTGATCGGCACAGGCCAGTGGATCAAATAGAGATCCAGCCAGGCCAGGCCGAGATCAGTGAGGGTGTGGCGCAGCGCCGCTGCGACGTTGTCGCGTCCATGGGCATTGCACCAGAGCTTGGAGGTGATCCACAGCTCCTCCCGCTTCACCTCGCCGGCATCGATGGCGCCGCGGATCGCCTCGCCTACCTCTGGCTCGTTGCCGTAAACGCTGGCACAGTCGATGTGGCGGTAGCCCAGCCGGATGGCCTCCCGCACCGCGGCCCCCACTTCACCCGGAGCCGATTTCCAGGTGCCAAGCCCCAGCAGGGGCATGGAGTCGCCATTGGCGAAGGTGGCGGTGCGCATGGGTGGCGGATAACCCGGTGCGGGCACCTTAGGGAGGCTTGCCAAACGCGACTTCTCTGTTCAAAAATCCGCCCTGGGGCGAAGGGATGGCGTCTCTGCGGATCGCGGCCCAGTGGAGAAGCCATCCCAGTCGCCCCGCGCCATGGATCCGAACAGCAACACGCTGGCGCCGCGGCAGGCACGCAGCAGCGGTGCCACCCCCTCACGAAGATGGGTGAGACGGATGCTGCGCTGCCGTTCCCTGATGGAGGCAAGGCTTGTAATTACCTCACGCTAACCGCGTTCCACAACCCACCCCGCCGTCACCCCGCGCCACCGATCTTTCGGCCCTGGCGTTGAACGCCCGTTGACTGTCGGCGGCACCGCGTCTAGTCAAGAGAGGCACTGCAGGCTGCCGCCATGGCCCTCAACGACTTCCGCGATGAGCTCGCCGCCACCGCTGCGGCCCTGGCGACACCGGGCACGGGCCTGCTGGCGGCGGATGAATCCACCGGCACGATCGGCAAGCGCTTCGCGGCCATCGGCCTGGAGAACAGCGAGGAGCACCGGCGCGCCTACCGCACCCTGCTGGCCACCACCGAGGGCCTGAACCAGCACATCTCCGGGGTGATCCTCTACGAGGAAACCCTGTTTCAAAACAGCTCCGCCTCGGCCGGTGGCACGCCGCTCGTGGAGTTGTTTCAGCAGCGTTCGATTGTGCCCGGCATCAAGGTGGATCAGGGGGTGGAACCTCTGTCCGGTGGTCTGGCCGGCGAGAGCTGGTGCACCGGCCTCAAGGACTTGGGCGAGCGGGCCGCCCGCTATTACGCCCGTGGGGCGCGCTTCGCCAAGTGGCGCGCCGTGCTGCAGATCAGCGCCAGCGGCGCGCCTTCGGAGCTGGCGGTGCGTGAGAACGCCTGGGGGCTGGCCCGCTACGCCCGCACGGTGCAGGAGCACGGCCTGGTGCCGATCGTGGAACCAGAGATCCTGATGGATGGCGACCACGACATCACCACCACCGCCTCAGTGCAGGAGTGGGTGCTGCGCACCACCTACGAGGCCCTGGCGATGAACGGCGTCTTCCTCGAGGGCAGTCTGCTCAAGCCCTCGATGACCTGCCCGGGCGCCGACTGCCCCCAGCCGGCCGGCGCCGCTGAGGTGGCTGAGTTCACCGTGCGCACCCTCAGCCGCACCGTGCCAGCGGCGGTGCCGGCGATCCTGTTTCTCAGTGGCGGGCTCAGCGAGGAGGACGCCAGCCTCTGCCTCAATGCCATCAACCAGGTGGCTGCCCAGGGTTGCGCCCCCTGGCACCTGGGCTTCTCCTACGGCCGTGCCCTGCAGCACTCATGCCTCCAGCACTGGGGCGGCCGGGATCAGGTGGCCGGCCAAGCATCGCTGCTGGCCCGGGCCCGCGCCAATGGCGCAGCTAGCCGCGGCACCTACAAGCCCGGCAGCGAGCCCTCTGACGACACCAGTCTGTTTGTGGCCAACTACAACTACTGATTCAGAGGGCGGCGAGCTCAGCGGCTCATTGCCAGCATCTTTTCGATCGGTGCCAGGGCCCTTAACCGCAGGGCCTCATCCATCACGATCTCCGGCTCCATCTGATCGAGGCACTGCCACACTTTTTCCAAGGTGTTGAGCCGCATGTAGGGGCAGGCGTTGCAGCTGCAGCCGTCGGCACCGGGCACCTCGAAAAATGCCTTTTGCGGCAGCTTCAGCCGCATCTGGTGCAGGATCCCGGGCTCGGTGAGAACAATGAAGCTGCTGGCGGAGCTCTGCTCGGCCTGACGCAAAAGGGCGCTTGTAGAGCCGATGAAATCCGCCAGATCCAGAAGGTGCTGCTGGCACTCGGGATGGGCTAGCACCTCGGCGCCGGGGTGTTCGAGCTTCAGCTGCAGCAGCGCCTGCTCGCTGAACGCCACATGCACCTGGCAGCTGCCGGGCCAGAGGGTGAGCTCCCGGCCGCTCTGGGCCTGCACCCAGCGGCCCAGGTTTTCGTCGGGAGCAAACAGAATCGGCCGATCGGTGGGCAGTTGCCGCACCAGATCCACGGCGTTGCTGCTGGTGCAGATCAGGTCGCTGTGGGCCTTCACCGCTGCTGAGCAATTGATGTAGCTCACGGCGATGTGGTCTGGATGCGCGGCACGGAAGGCGGCAAACGCCTCGGCCGGGCAGGCATCCGCCAACGAGCAGCCGGCCTCCAGATCCGGCAACAGCACGGTTTTGCTCGGGCTGAGGATCTTGGCGGTCTCCGCCATGAAGTGCACGCCGCAGAACACGATCACCTCGGCGTCGGTGGCGGCGGCCTTACGCGAGAGCTCCAGCGAGTCGCCGATGAAGTCGGCGATGTCCTGAACGGCTTCGTCTTGGTAGTAGTGCGCCAGGATCACCGCCTTGCGCTCCTGCTTCAAGGCGCTGATCGCGGCGGGCAGATCGTGGGGTGCGTGGTTCTGGGTGGCGGTGAAAACCAACCGGGGGCCTCAGCTGATGCAGGATGGCACGAGCCTAGGCAGCAGGGATGGCGGTAACCAGCGGAGGGAAAACGCTCCGTATTGCCATCGCCGGTGACCTGCACGGTGCCTGGGACCACAGCGACCATGCGCTGCTGGATTGCCTGGCCCCTGATGCACTGCTCGTGGTGGGCGACCTCAGCGATGGTCAGCAGAGGATTCCGGCCCTGCTGCGCCAACTGCCCATGCCAGTGGCCTGCATCCTCGGCAACCATGACACCGGCAAGGATTCCTCCGGTCGCACCCTGCAGCGGCAGATCGATCTGCTGGGTGAGGTTCACTGCGGCTGGAAAATGCGAGCCCTGAGCCCGCCGAATCTGGCGGTGGTTGGGGGCCGGCCGGGCACCGCTGGCGGTGGCTACAAACTTTCCCAGGCCG
>CAZKER010000137.1:0-4936 GCA_964551845.1 uncultured Cyanobium sp. | reverse complement strand
CTGGTTGACCGCTCTGGAGGTTGCGGCGTGCAGCGGCTAGCAGCTCTCCATGCAAGTTGTCGCGCAAATGGCCGTAATCAGCCAGCAAGGGATTAGCAAGGGGGATACGCCCAGCTGCTGCCGGCACCAGGGAGAAGCTGCAGGCTTCCTGCAGTCCGGCGGCACACAGTTGGCGGCGTAATCAGCGCTCCACCTGCTGGGCAGGGGTGAGCCCCCCGGGCTCCAGCGGATCGGGTAAATGGCAGGCGAAATGGTCGTAACCAACCAGGCGGGCCACCTCCTCGATCAGGTCAACTTCCCGCTGCAGGTCCATCAAGCGGGAGGGGGGCACGGTGACGCGCCAACCCTCGCCATCAATCTCTTCTGCCAGATGGCAACCGAGGGCTGTCAAGGTCTGGACGATCTTCTCGTCACTGAGATCTGTAACCCCTTCGCCTTCCTGCACCGGCCCGAGCAGGTTGTGCAGGGCGTCACGCCTCAGCAGCAGTGGCTCGATGGGCTCCTGCGCCCTTTGGTGCAGCCAGCGGTCAGAAATTTGGGCTCCACAGAGTTCTTGGAGGAGCTCCACGGCCCGGTCTGCGGCAGCAAGGGTCGCCTCCCTTGGCAAGCCCTTTTCAAAACGGCTACTGGCTTCCGTCCGCAATCCGACGCTGCGTGCTGAACGCCGCACCGCCTGGGGAGCAAAGACAGCGGCCTCAAGCCAGATGGAGGTGGTGGCGTCATTAACGGCCTCATCCGCACCACCCATAACGCCAGCCAGGGCGATCGGGCGGTTGCCGTAGGTAACCACCAAGGCTTCCGGACTGAGTTTGTGCTCCGTAGCGTCGAGGCTGGTGAAAGGCTCACTATCAAGAGCCTGGCGGAGCCCCAGGCTGGCGAGCTGGGGCTCGCTGGCTGCAGTGATTACGGCGAGGCGCTTGCTGTCGAAGGCGTGCAGGGGTTGCCCCGTCTCCAACATCACAAGATTGGTTATGTCAACGACGTTGTTGATCGGGCGAATGCCGGCCTTCTGCAAGCGCTGTTGCAGCCAGGTGGGCGAGGGGGCCACCTTCAGACCATCAAGGGTCGTGACACTGAAAAGCCCACCAGCCTCAACTGCAGCCAGGTCGCTTGCGGAAAATGGCAGCGGCTCGCTTGCGGCGGCGGCTGCAGGGGCCTTGATCTGGGTCTGGCCGCCCACCAAAGCCGCAACCTCCCGGGCAATGCCTTGCATTGAAAGGCCATCTGGGCGATTGGCGGTGATCGCCAGCTCTAGTACCTGATCATCTAGTCCCAAGCTGGGGCCCACAGGTGACCCCAGGGGTGGCACCTGCTCCAGCAGCTCATCAAGGATGGCAATGCCATCCGTATCTGCCACCTGGCCAAGTTCGGCGAGGGAGCAGATCATGCCGCAACTGGCTATGCCGCGCAGTTCAGCTGGCTTGATCGTCAGGTTGACCGCTGGCAGGGTTGCGCCAACAAGTGCAACTGGCACGTGGATGCCGGCCCGCACATTGGCCGCACCGCAGACGATTTGCAGGGTTTCTGTCGCGCCGACATCAACCTGGCAGACGCTGAGTTTGTCTGCATTTGGATGGCCGTGGCGCTCACGCACAAAGCCCACCACCACCCCGGCGGCTTGAGCGGCCAGGTCCTCGATGGCATCAACCTCAAAACCAGCTAGCGACAGACGCTCGGCCAAGGGCCCCGGGGATAGGGCTTGTTCAGGGCCGGTCACCAGCTCCTGCAGCCATTGGAGCGAGACCCGCATAGCCCGTTACGTGTTGAAGAGTGATCTTAGGGATCAATTGGGAGCCGGGACTACCGGCAAGTAAGGTGTCAACTTGTCCTTTCGCATCGCACAAGCGGCGCAACGTCCTTCATGGCTAAAAACAAGGGCGTCCGGATCGTGATCACTCTCGAGTGCACCGAATGCCGGTCCAACCCCGCCAAGCGTTCTCCCGGTGTGTCCCGGTACACCACTGAGAAGAATCGCCGTAACACCACCGAACGGCTTGAGCTGAAGAAGTTCTGTCCGCACTGCAACTCCTCGACGGTCCACAAGGAAATCAAGTGATTTGCGCCTAGGCCTTCCAGGCCTGGTCTCGCCTTCAGCAATTTCAACTTGATTTTGGTCCGGTCCTTCAGGCACTGGTCAGATCCAGCTTCATTCACCTCCCGCCTTCGTTTTCCATGTCCAGCTCTTTTTTCAAAAAGCGCCTTTCGCCGATCAAGCCTGGCGACCCGATTGACTACAAAGACGTCGATCTCCTCAAGAAGTTCATCACCGAGCGCGGCAAGATTTTGCCTCGCCGCCTGACTGGCCTCACCGCCAAACAGCAGCGTGATCTCACTAACGCAGTCAAGCGTGCCCGCATCGTGGCCCTGCTGCCCTTTGTGAACCCCGAAGGCTGAGGCCTGTCCCCTGGCGGCTTCCATTTTCAAACCTGGCGATCTGGTGGGACTGGGCGACGAGCGCGGTCCCCAGCTTGCTGTGGTTTTGGCAGTTGCATCAAACAAGGCCTCGTTGGCGGTTGGTCCTAGCGCCAAGCAGCAAATTCAGCCGCTGCGGCAGCTGCTGCTGCTCTCTTCCTTTTCCGGGGCGAGCAATACGCCTCAGCGACTGAACCAAGCTCCCTGGTTGATCAGCGATGACGCGTTGACGGCAACCCTGCCTTCTCGCCGAGATTTTGCGGCGGCCTGGATGCTGATGCAAGTCGAAGGTGGAGGTTTGCCGTTGGCAGACTGGGTTGACTTGGTGTCATCTCGCAGTGATGGCCTTGCCGTTGCAGCCTGCTGGCGCTGGTGCCAGGGGCCCCAAACCTTTTTCCGTCTGCGTCAAAACCTCGTTGAGGCCAGACCTTTAGAGGATCTACGCAGCATGCGACGCGAGCGCCACCAACGGGTGCTCCAACAGCAGGCGGAACTGCGCTGGCAGCAGCTGCTACGAGATCGTCAGCCTATCGATGTCCAACTTCTCAGCTCAGATCAGCGCCAGCAGCTGGAGCTGCTGATCGATTGGGCTGGAGGTGAGTGCACCACTCCCCTGCCCCTTCCCCTGCGCCAAGCCCTGCAGGCGGCCCAGGTGAGTGCCGATACCGGCTCTATTCGCCATCTATTGGTGGATCTTGGCCAGTGGGAAGTCCACAATTTGCCTTCCCTGCGGGCCACTGTTTGGGAGCAGGGCTTTTCCGCTGAGCTGCTGGCTGAAGCAGAGCGCCTGCTGACGGCTTCAGACACTGCACAGCCCGGCGATGCAGAGCGGCTAGATCTCACCGGGCAACGCATTGTCACCATTGACGATGCCGACACCCGCGACATTGATGACGGGCTGGCGCTGGAAACCACCCCTGACGGCCAGTTGCGTATCTGGATCCATGTGGCCGATCCTGGCCGGCTGATTGCATCGGATTCGCCCCTTGACCTGGAGGCCCGCCGCCGGGGCAGCAGTCTTTATCTGGCCTCTGGGATTCTGCCGATGTTCCCGGAGGTGCTTGCCACCGGACCAATGAGCCTGCGGGCCGGAAAGCGCAGTGCCGCCTGGAGCATCTGGGTTCAGCTCGACGGCGAAGGGGCAGTTGCGGGTTCGGGTTTGCACCGCAGCTGGGTCAAACCCACCTACCGGCTCAGCTATGGCGATGCCGACGACCTGATCGATCTGGCTCCACCTCAGGAGAGGGATCTTGCCAATCTGCAAGGCCTGCTGCTGCGCCGCCGCCAGTGGCGCGTGCGCCAGGGAGCCCTACTGCTAGATCAGCCCGAAGGTCGGATTCGGGCTCAAGGCGACGCAGCCCAGCTGGAGATAACCGAACCCAGCCCCGCCCGACTGATGGTGGCGGAGGCAATGATCCTTGCTGGCGCGGTGGTTGCAGGCCTCGGCCAAGACCATGGCCTGGCCTTGCCGTACCGCAGCCAACTGACAGCAACCCTGCCGCCGGAGGCCGAACTGGCAGCCTTGCCGGCGGGGCCGGTGCGCAACTCAGCTATCAAGCGCTGTCTTAGTCGGGGCCATACCGGCACAGAGCCCAGCCCCCATTTCAGCTTGGGCTTGCCCGCCTACGCCCAGGCCACCTCACCGATTCGGCGCTACGCCGATCTGGTCGTGCAGCGTCAGTTGCTGGCGCTGCAACAGGGAGGCCAGCCCCTGGCTGCCGCCGATCTGGCCGCTCTGCTCTCCGACCTGGACGGCCCCCTGAGGCAGGGAATTCAGATCAGCCGGGAAGACCAGCGCCATTGGCAACAGGTGTGGTTTGCGGCCGAGCGTGGTCAGCATTGGCAGGCCTGCTTTCTGCGCTGGTTGCGACCCCAGGATCGGCTGGGGCTGGTGCACGTTGATGCCTTGGCCATGGATCTGGCCGCCGAGTGCCCAGCTGGTTCAGCTCCAGCTGATCTGCTTCAGCTGCGTGTTCAGGCGGTAGACCCCTTGCGCGACCAACTGCGACTCCTGGCCACTGGCTAGTCCAGCGCGAGTCGCGAGGCCCGCAACCATGGCCCCCAGGGATTGGCAATGCCGATCAGCTTGGCTCTAGTTGGTTGATCAAGGTTCTGCAGCCAGTGGTTCAGGCCAGGCTCCAGGCTGATAAGTGGCCACTCCCTCTTGCCGGCATCGCTCTGGAAGAGGAAGCCCCCCAGCCCATCCGGCAACACGGTTCCGCTCCACAGCGACTCCCGGGGCTCCACCTTGCCCAGCCTGGGATCTAAGGGTCTTAGGAAACCTGGCTCAATTTGACCATTGGCCTGCAGAAGCTGCGGATTGTCCAGCAGCTGCAGCTGGCGGGCTGCCCAGTCGGCGGCGTAGTGGGGGGTGTCCCACAGCGGTACTACCGCCGCAGGGGCGCGGTGATCATGAATCAGGCATTCCTGAACGGCCCGGGGATCAAGTTCGGCTGGTGGAATGCCACGCTGCACGGCCAGGGCCGCTGCCGCCCCCGCCGCCTGGCCGATGTTCAGAATTAGG
>CAZKER010000136.1:0-25392 GCA_964551845.1 uncultured Cyanobium sp. | reverse complement strand
GCATCAACTCCAGGCCTGAAGCGGCTCCTGCGCCTAACCTGCCTCCACAGCCCAGGGTTGGTGCAACTGCAGAGCCGATGAGCGTTCACCTCGAAGTTGCCTTCGAAAATGAGGTCTGCGAGCACCTAGCCAGCCACGGCTGGCTACACGACAACGGCAGCGCCGCCCACTACGACCGCAAGCTGGCCCTCTACCCACCAGATGTGTTCGCCTGGCTGCAGGATTCACAGAAAGACGCCTGGAACCTCTACATCCAGAAGAACGGCAGCAAGGCAGAAGCCACCCTGCTGCAACGCATCCGCGAACAGCTCGACCAGCAAGGAACCCTCGACCTACTGCGCAACGGCATCGAGGTGATGGGCCTACCCAAGGCCCTCAAGCTGGCCGAGTTCAAGCCCGCCCTAGGCCTCAACCCAGAAATCCTGGCCCGCTACAACGCCAACCGCCTGCGCGTGATCCGTCAGGTGCGCTATTCGCTGCACAACGAAAACTGCATCGACCTCGTCCTCTTCCTCAACGGCATTCCGGTTGCCACCGTTGAACTCAAAACCGACAACACCCAGTGCATCGCAGATGCCGTATGGCAATACAAATCCGACCGCCTGCCCAAGCTCGCCGGCAAAACCCCCGAACCCCTGCTCAGCTTCCCCAGTGGTGCCCTAGTGCACTTCGCCGTGAGCAGCCGCGAGGTGCGCATGACCACAAAACTGGCCGGGCCAGCCACCGTGTTTCTGCCCTTCAACAAAGGCAGCGACCCCGGCGGCAAAAACTGCGGTGCCGGCAACCCAGTGCCAACAGGCCCCGGCTACCCCAGCGACTACCTCTGGCAGGAGGTGTGGGAGCGCGAGAGCTGGCTCGACATCCTCGGCCGCTACTGCATCGCCGAGCGCAACAAGAAAAAGCAGATCTCCCGGATCCTCTTCCCCCGCTACCACCAGCTGGCGGTCACCCGCCTGCTGCAGCAGGCCATACGCACGGAGGGCCCAGGCCAGAAGTATCTGATTCAGCACTCCGCCGGCTCAGGTAAAACCAACTCCATCGCCTGGACTGCCCACTTCTTCTCCGAACTCCACGACGCCAACGACAAAAAGGTGTTCGACTCGGTGCTGGTGGTGAGCGACCGCAATGTGATCGACACCCAACTCCAAGAAGCCCTCGAATCGTTTGAGCGCAAGAAGGGCGTTGTGGCCTCCATCACCAGCGAAGAGGGCAGTAAAAGCGGCAAGTTGGCCCAGGCCCTCAGCGGCGATAAGAAGGTAGTGGTGTGCACGATCCAAACCTTCCCCCATGCCTTAGAGGCCGTGCGCGAACTCACAGCCACCGAAGGCAAGCGATTTGCCGTGATTGCCGATGAAGCCCACAGCTCCCAAACCGGCCAGGCCGCCGAGAAACTGAAAAAAGTGCTCAGCGCTGCCGATGCAGCAAACCAGGCCGACGGCGGCGAAGTTTCCATTGAAGATCTGCTCGCCGCCCAGATGGCTGAGCGGGTCAAAGAAAACGGCATCACCTACGTGGCCTTCACCGCCACTCCCAAAGCCAAAACCCTCGAGTTATTCGGCCGCCGGCCCAACCCCGCCGAACCCGCAGGCGACGGCAACCTGCCGGAACCCTTCCACGTGTATTCAATGCGGCAGGCGATTGAGGAGGGTTTCATCCTCGATGTGCTGCAAAACTACACCTCCTATTCCATGGCTTTCCGCCTGGCCCAAGACGGCCAGAGCGTCAGCGATGAGGCGGTGGAACGCAGCGCCGCTAAGAAGAAGTTGATGGGCTGGGTGAAGCTCCACCCCCACAACATCGCCCAGAAAGTGCAGATCATCGTGGAGCACTTCCTCAAGTTCGTCGCCCCGCTACTCGATGGCAAGGCCAAAGCGATGGTGGTGGTGGGCTCCCGCAAAGAAGCCGTGCGCTGGAAGCTGGCGATCGACGCCTACATCCGCGACAAGGGCTATCCCCTCGGCACCCTCGTTGCCTTCAGCGGCGAGGTAAACGACAGCGATTCCGGCCCCGAACCCTTCAGCGAACGCAGCACCAACCTCAACCCTGGCCTCAAGGGCGACATCCGCGAAGCCTTCAAGGGGGATGAGTTTCAGATCCTGCTGGTGGCCAACAAATTTCAGACCGGTTTCGATCAACCGTTGCTCTGCGGCATGTATGTAGACCGCCGCCTCTCCGGCATTCAGGCGGTGCAAACCCTCTCGCGCCTCAACCGCTGCCACCCCGGCAAAACCACCACCTACGTGGTGGACTTCGCCAATGAACCCACAGACATCCTGGCCGCCTTCAAGGCCTACTACGAAACCGCCGAACTAGCCGAGGCAACCGATCCCCAGCTGATCTTCAATCTCAAGGCCAAGCTAGACAGCCAAAACCACTACGACGAATTTGAGATCGACCGGGTGGTGAAGGTGCTGCTCGACCCCAACGCCAAACAGAGCCAGCTGATCGGCGCGTTGGAGCCGATCGCCCAGCGGCTAATGAATGCCTACAAACAAGCCCGGCAGGCCAGGCGCCAAGACGAGCTGGATGCCCTCACCCTGTTTAGAAGCGACCTCGGCACCTACGTGCGCTTCTACACCTTTCTCTGCCAGATCTTCGACTACGGCAACACCGCCCTTGAGAAGCGGGCGCTGGTGTTCAAGCGGCTGCTGCCGCTGCTGGAATTTGAGCGGGAAATAGCCACGGTGGATCTCAGCAAGGTGGTGCTGACGCACCATCAACTACGCAACAAGGGCCAACGCAGCCTCGATCTGGTCCAGGGCGATCCAGAGAAGTTGGCCGGCCTCAATCCAGGTGGCGGCGCAGTGCAAGACAAAGACAAAGCCCTGCTCTCGGAAATCATCGCCAAGCTCAACGACCTCTTCACCGGTGATCTAAGCGAGGGCGACAAAGTCACCTACGTGCGGGCGGTGATTCGCGGCAAGTTGCTCGAATCCAGCACCCTGCAGCAACAGGCCTCCGCCAACAGCAAGGAGCAATTCGGCGCGTCGCCGGATCTCGGCACCGCCCTGATGGACGCCATCATCAGCGCCCTCGATGCCCATCAAGCCATGAGCAGCCAAGCCCTGGGCTCCGAATCCATTCGCAATGGCATAAAGGAGGTGCTGCTCAACCAAACCGGCCTCTACGAAGAGCTGCGTGAACGCGCCCAGGCAGCCGACTCCTCTGCCTGATCGCGATGCCTACCGACCCCAGCACGGTTGCCGTTGCCCAGGCCGCCCAGCAGATCGCCCTGCAGATGCTGGAAGAGCGGGGTCGGGGAGCCGTGCTGGTGGGTGTGGCCCGGGTGGATGCGGCCCTAGAGCACCTGCTGCAAGCGGTGATGGCCCCCGCCAGCGGCAAAGGGGATGGGCTATTTCTGCCGGATCGCCCCCTGGGCTCCCTCGGCGCCAAGGTGGCCCTGGCCAGCAGGTTGGGGCTGATTGATGCAGCCGTGGAGAGGGCGCTCAACACCCTGCGCAAGCTGCGCAACGCCTTTGCCCACTCCGCCGAATCCGCCGCCCTCGCCGACCCCGCCCACAACGATCGGCTGGCGCCGATCTACGCCGAAGCGCGCGCCAATCCCCTCTGGGCGCCGCTGGAAGCCGTGCTGGCCTCCCAACCACCATCCGCCCACGGCCCCCTGGATCCAGCTCTGCAGCACTACATCCTGCTGATCACAATCCTCGTGGCCTTTCTCGAGGCCATCGCCCAGCAGCTCAAGCCCTTCCAGCCTCCCATCGTGATGCGCTTACAGGCGTTGAGACACCAGGGGCACTAACTGCTTTGAGTGCTGTGCTTGCCCCTCCGTGGCTGTTGCTTCCCAATCTGCGCCAGAAGAGAAGCTGGTGGCCTGCCTTATCGCCCTGCTGGAGGCAGGCTCCACCCCCTGGCGGCGGGAGTGGGATGCCGCATCTGGCGCTCACCACGTGAATCTGCTCTCGGGTCGCCGCTACCGCGGGGCCAATCCGGTGTTGCTCACCCTGGGGCTGCATCTACGCGGATCAGCCCTGCCCTACTGGTGCGGCTTCGCTGAAGCCAAGGCACTGGGGATCTTCCCCCGCAAGGGCTGCAAGGCGGTGCATGTGCTGCGGCCCCAGGTTCATCAGCGCGGCGAAAGTCGGCTGGTGGAGCCGGTTGCGGGCGATGGGCAGCAATCGGCTGAGGCTGGCCGCAGCTGGGTGAGCTACCGGCCAGTGGCACTGTTTAATGCCGCCGATCTAGCTGGCGAGGCATTGGAGGGGTTGATCCATAAGCGGCGGCAGGCTGCTGGCGCGGTGCTGCGGCCAGAGCCGCAGCGGCTGGCAGCAGCGGAGACGGTTCTCAGCTCCTGGCCGGTGCCCGTGCGCTTCGGTGGCGATCGGGCCTGTTATCTGCCGGTGCCAGATCGCATCCAGCTGCCGAATCGGGGTGCCTTCCATTCGGCGGCGGCCATGTATGCCACTTGGGCCCATGAAGCGATCCACTCATCAGGCCACAGCTCACGGCTGGCTCGCGATCTCTCTGGCGGCATGGGTGAAGGCGGCGATGGCGGACGGGCCTATGCCCGCGAGGAGCTGGTGGCTGAGCTAGGGGCGGTGCTGCTCGGTGATCGTCTGGAAATCGGCAGTGCCATGGCCAATCACGCCGCCTATCTGGGCCATTGGCTGGAGTTGCTCAAGGAGTCGCCGCGGATGCTGCTGCAGGTGCTCAGCGATGCACGCAAGGCCGCCGATCTGATTTTCCCCGAGAGCGGCAAGGATTGATCCCCTTGGATTGCCCCGCAGGCCTGCTAATGATTTAAACGGCGAGTGTGAGCGCCGAATTTGCCTTTTTCTAGATCTGATGCAGCG
The DNA here is from genome assembly GCA_964551845.1 of uncultured Cyanobium sp. Classification (GTDB taxonomy): domain Bacteria; phylum Cyanobacteriota; class Cyanobacteriia; order PCC-6307; family Cyanobiaceae; genus Cyanobium_A. The sequence goes on along the minus strand of CAZKER010000136.1, from coordinate 20,581 downwards.
CCGCTTGCCCCCGCCCATCCCAACCGATGACCAAGAGGAATGGCCCATCGACCAGGGGCGCCCCTGGTTGCTGCGTCTTCTGGCCCTCTTAGGGGCCCTGGCCTTCGTGATGCTGGGTATAAACAGCCTATTGCCCGCCTTCGAGCCCCCTGCGCCACGGCCGATGCCCGATCAACGCCTAGAAGCGTGACATTGCCAAGATCTTGGCCAACTTTTCGGCTTCAAGGCCATTTAGTTCATCAATCTGCAGCAGGCTGTCTTTCACCAAACTGGCAAAAACAAACAGAATGCCGTCAAGACGGAAATCAAATCGTCCTTCGATCGTGTGGCGCTCGATACTCAGGTAGTCGTGCAGCTGCCATACGGTCTCAGCAGAGACCAGCTCATCGGCCTTGGCACGCACCTGAGCCACTAACTGCTGCACAGCCCGGTTGTAGGCACGGTCAAAGGCTTCGCGGGCAATTGCTTGCTCCGTGTCAGTCCAACCCTCTAACATTGTCTCCATCATGTGAATTGAGTTCTCTCCCTTGGCAGCGACGCTAGTCGGGGGCTCACTCTGCCGCGAGACCTATCCCGCTGAGCCGGCAATTCAAACCAAGCAAGCCTCGGGGCGTCGTGGTGCTCCCGGTGGTAGCCGAAGTGAAAACAGGCCATTAGTGAGAGCCAGGGGGGTAGCTCAAGGCTGTCGGCGTGGGGCCGAAGCTGGGGCAAGCGCTGGCCTCGATGGGGCAGGTAGGTGCCAAAAACAAACAGCTGCAGCGAGCTGAGCAGCAGGGGCACTGTGCAGAACAGCAGCACATTCAGCCAGCCAACTGGGGTCCAGCTGCAGGCGATCAGGGCCAAAACTGTCCAGCCAGCCAGCAGCCTGCCCATCTGCCCCCAAGTGAGATAGCCAGCCATAAAACGGGCATACCAAGCCACGGCCCCAGCCCCAGGATCCCAGTGGAAATCCGGGTCTGCGGCGCTTGCCGTGAATTGATGGTGGTGCTGGTGATTGCGGCTACAGGCCTGGTAGGGCAAAGCTGCATACAAGCCCAGAGCAATGCTGCCGAGCCAGTCATTGGCAACCCGCCGCTCACCCCACAACACCCCATGCATGGCGTCGTGACCAACGATGAACAGGCCTGTTTGCAGCAGAGTGCGAGCAACGATGGCAAGGAACAGGGTCAGCCAGAAGATCGGGCTGGCTGGCTGGGTGGCGGTCAAATCCCAGCCGAGCAGGCCGGCGAGGCTGACCACCCAACCCAGCATTAGAAGTGCTGCAAGCAGCAATCCCTTGCGGCTGGCTGCGCTCAACGGCCGAATTTCAGCAAATCTGCAGGGGAGGCCAGCAGATCGATGGCCACGAAGTAGATCTTGCCTTCAGGGTTGAGCAGGAAGCGCCAAGCCACATTCATGCCAACGCCAGCTCCAAACCAGGGGGTCTGGACCTTACCCGTCACTTTGATCTGGGTGAAATTGCCTTCGGTGGGCTCAGCGAAGCCGCGCTCAGGGAGAAGCTGCAAATTTTGGCAGTCCTCGCGGAAGAAGCGCAGGATTGCTTCGCGGCCCACGATCGGCTTCTGGAAAGGTGCCTGTAGGGCACCATCCGACAGAAACAGTTCGATCAAATTGTCGAAGTCGTTGGCGTTCAGCAGGTCCATATAGCTGTTCACCGTGGGGTTGATAACACCCTCGATGAACACCCGCTTGCGTTGCTCCTCCGGGGTGGGGGCGGCAATCGGCTCCATCACCCGCTGACCCTCTCCTTTGGCGGGGTCGTAGCCCATGTCCACCACAAAGTTGCGCAACAGGGTGATCTGCTGACCCTGATCCACAGCCTTAACAGAGCTGAGCACCGCCGAAGCGTTGGCGGAAAGCTGGTAGCCCTCGGGGATCGGAGCGACAAAACCGGCGGCCATCCATTCGCCCAGCTGATACCAGAAGCCAAGCTTGATGTTCACCGACCAGCAGGAATAGGTGCGGCCGATTTGGGTGTCAGCGCGATTGGCAAGCTCGCACATCACCTGGCTCTGCTCAGCGAAGCTCATCGCCTTGATCTGGTTAAGCACCGGCTCGGCAAACTGCATGCGAGCCGCGCCAGGAGCGGCAACGGTGATCGTGTTGCCCATCTCGAGGTAGGCGTACCAGATCAGAGCCAGTTGGTCTTCGGCGCTCAGCAAGCGAAAGCGGGCCGTGATCGCAGGCACGACGTCAGCTGAAGCTGTATCGGGAAAGATCTGGGTTGCCTTCTCAAGCGTGAACATGCGCAGACGATCCAATTGTTAAGGAGATTTGCAGACTCTAGCGCCATGAAGCCAGATCTGATAAGACGCAGCCATTTTGCGGCTCCGCCATGATCCGAATCTGCTTTACAGGACTGGCCTCTTGCCCATCATTGCGCCCGTGCCGGTGCTGAGCGACGCCGAGCGTTACAAGCTCGATCGCTCAGACGACGCCCTTTTTTACGCAGAGCCCCGCTTTGTGCATCACCTCGATGCAAGCTTTCGGGCCCGGCTCACCTCCCTTTATCGCCAGCGCATTCCTTCCTGCGCAGTTGTGCTGGATCTAATGAGCAGCTGGGTGAGCCATCTGCCAGACGACATCACCTACCAGGAGGTGATCGGCCATGGCCTCAACGCCGAGGAGCTCAAAGCCAACCCACGCCTCGATCGCCACTGGGTACAAAACCTCAACATCGATCAGCAGCTGCCTTTGGCCGACAACAGCGTCGACAGCGTGTTGATCGTGGCCGGCTGGCAATACCTTCAGCAACCGGAAGCAGTGGCTGCCGAGCTACTGAGGGTGGTCCGGCCCCGGGGTGAGGTGATCGTGGCGTTCAGCAACCGGATGTTCTTTCAAAAAGCGCCCCAGATCTGGACCGACGGCGGCGACCGTGATCATCTGGCCTACGTGTCCCAGGTATTGATTGCCCAGGGCTGGGACCAGCCCCACCAGATAGCAGAGGAAAGAGCAGCCCCTGGCGCACTCGGCTGGCTCGGCGGCAAGGGAGACCCCTTTCTGGCGGTGATTGCCGCCAAACCCTCTGCCAATTAGGCAGAGCGCTGAGCCGGCTCGCAACGACACAAAAAACCCGGGCTGCAATAGCAGCCCGGGAACAAACGCATGCTGAGGGCCGTAGCGCTCAGCCCGGGTGGATTCAGCCCAGTCCCAGCTGGCCAAGAATGCCCTGGCCGGTGAGGAGCTCGGTGCCCAAGCCGATCACGAAGCCGAGCATGGCGAGGCGTCCATTCCAGGTTTCAGCAAAGGCGACAAAACCGAAACGGGAGGTGGAATCAGCCATAAAGCGCTCGTTGGTTACGAAACTAAACGCAATCGTAACAGATGTTGAAGCTTGGGTCGCGGCCGATAGGGGTTGCTGCAGGCCAGCCCGGGATTGATCACCACTGCTGAGCAGTGGGCTTTTCCCCAGCAAATCGACCTTATCCCCAGATTTGCATGGGTTTTTCCACAGATCAGGGGTCGAAGATCGGCTGGTCTTCCTGATCCAGCTGGTTCTCGATGGGGAAAACGGCCCTCCCCTTGACGCCTCTCCAACCAACACTTCCGAGCCTGAAGCCGCAGCCCACAAACCCCGAAACCGCCCACGGGCCGGTGCTGGAAGCCGTGGGTCTTGCCGGACTCGCCGACAAGAGCCGCCTTTGACGGATGAGCCCATGGCGTGGGGTGATGGAGGGCCACCAGGCCGATGCCGCCATGCTCCAGATCCCTGACCACGCCCCCGCCTTTGTTTCGGTCGAAAACCAGTTCCCTGAGGAGCTGTACGACGCCATGCGGGAGTTTGTTCGGGTTCACCCGCAGTGGGATCAATACCGGCTGATGCAGGCGGCACTGGCCGGCTTCCTGTTCCAGCAGGGCTGCCCAGACCGGGCGGTGGCTCGCCACTACCTCGACGGACTATTCCGCCGCCAACAGCCCGATTCCACGGCAACCAGGCCCTGAGCCCGCTGATCAAGCAGCAAAATCGAACCGCTTTGATACTTAGCCATGCCAGCAGGAGCACCAGGTGCCGATGCTCTTCTGGTCGCCATTGGCTCCGTTCCCGGCGCCTGGCTCCGCTTCCGGGTAGTGGACCACCTGGAGCCCGTGCTGCCCAGACGGCATTGGGGCACCTTTGGGGTGAATGTGATCGCCTGCTTTGCCCTGGGGCTGATTGTGGGCCTGGAGCAGAGTTGCGGCGAAGCCTCCCGTAGAGCTTTGCTGCTTGTTAGCACCGGCTTCCTGGGCAGTTTCAGCACCTTCTCCACCTTCAGTGCCGAGATCTGGAGCGAGCTGGTCAAGCGGCATTGGCGCGAAGCAGCCGTGCTGGCCGCTGGATCGGTGGCCGGAGGGCTACTGGCGATGCTCGCGGGCCTCTCAATTGGGACCAGCTCATGAGCACTAAGCCAGCCCGCAGCTTGCGCAGCGATCTGCGCGACCTAGCCCTAGTGGCCGGCGGCGCCATCCCAGGCGCCCTCCTGCGCTGGCAGGTGGAGGCCGAGCTGCTGACAAACATGCTGGGTTGCCTGCTGATCGGGGTGGTCCTGGCCCACTCCAGCCGGCGCAAGCGGCTGATGCTGTGGGCCGGCATCGGCTTCTGCGGGTCGCTCACCACCTTCTGCACCTGGATGCTGGACCTGGCAAGAACCCTGCTGGCCGGCAAACCCTGGGAAAGCGCCGTAACGGTGCTGGCGAGCCTCGCGGGTGGCGTAGCCCTGGTGGCCCTTGGCCACACGCTTGGGATGCTTTTGAGCCCTAGTCCGCGAGATTGAGCGATGGCTCATTTGGCGCGCCGCAGCGCAGCCGCCGCTAGCACCAGAAGCAAGGGGACCTCTCCCCAGCGGTCGTAGGGGCTGGGATCCCGCAAGCTCTGCACAGTGAAAACACCTGTAGCGGCCCGCCCTGAAGGCAGCGAAGCCATCAACCTGCCGCGGCTATTCACCAGCAGGCTTGGCCCCGTATTGGCGGCACTCACCAACCAGCGGCCCGTTTCGATGGCCCGCAGCTGGGCTAGGGCCTGAAACTGTTGCTGGAGCAGCAGCGGGTAGGGATCGAGGTTGGCACTGGCCAGCAGCCAGCCGGCCCCGTCGCGGGCGGCGGCTGCCAGCGATGCCCCGTCCGAGAGCTCGTAGCAGATCGCCCCAGCAATGGCGCCAGCTGGCCGCAGCAGCAGCCGCGATGGCGCTCCGGGCTGGAGCCCCCCCACCGCGGAAAGTCCGCTCCAACGGGCCAGGTCCGCCAGGGGCACCCATTCCCCCAAGGGCACAAGACGATGCTTGTCGAGCCAACTACTTGCCTGGCTTTCCCCTGGCGCCAGCCGTAAAAGGGCACTGCGCTGCTCGGGCTGCCCCGCCACCTCCTGCCAGCGGAAGCCGCCACTGATCAGCTCCACCGGCACCGGCTGCGCCAGCTGGGGCTCAAGCCCGAGGGCCCCCTCCGGCAGCACCACCAGATCCACCGAACGCTGGGCCGCCTCCGCCAGCGCGGCCGCCAGGCGTTGCTGCAGCCGCTGCTGCTGGTCCCACTGAAACTTGCGGCGGGTGGGAATCGCCGGCTGCAACACCAGCACCCGCTCGCTGCCCTCCTCCCCCCGCAGGGGCATGGCCGCCAGGGCAGCAGCGCCGGCGCCGTGGCTGAGCAGCACGGCAGCGGTTGTCACCAGCAGCCAGCGGCGGCGCTGGGGAGCGGTGCAGCAGCGCCAGAGGCACCAGCCCAACAGCAACTGCACCGCCGCCAGCAAGCCACTACCACCGAGGGCCGCCAATCCCGCCAAGGGGCGATCGCCGGGCAGGGCAGCCGCCCCAAGCCCCAGCCAAAACAGCGGTCCTTTGGCCAGCAGCACCTCAACCAGCCCCCAGCCAGCGGCCAACAGCAGGGCGCTGCTGAAGCGGCGCGGATCCAGCCGGCGGGCTAGCCACACCCAGACGGACACCAGCAGGGCTCCCGCCAGGGCACAGAGCGCCAAAAGCAGCAGCGCGAGGGGCAGGCTCAAGGGACCCGGCACGCCGATCCAATCGAGGGGATGGAGGCCCAGCAGCCAGCGGTGGCTTACCAGCACGGCTGCACCACCCCATAGGGCGCCTCCACCCCAGCCCCCAAAAGCGGAGCCCGACAGTGCCCACAGGGGCACTAGGGCCAGCCAAAGCAAGGGCGGCAAACCCAAGGGGGGCAGCGCCAGCCCGGCCAGCATCCCCGAGGCCAGCGCCAGCCACCACCCCCCCAGCCGGTCATTGCCCATGGCAGGAGAGCGTAGGAAGCGTCAGGGTGTCTAGGGAAATAAGCCGCCATGGATCCAAACAACCCACTCCAACAACTGCTGCTACGCGGCCTCGGCACCACCTCCCTGGTGTCTGAGCGGTTGCGCAGCGTGACCCAGGCCTGGGTGCGCAGCGGCAAGCTCGATCCCAGCCAGGCTCCATCCCTCGTCGACGACGTGCTCAAGGCCCTGCGCGGCGAAACCCCCGAGCTTGAGCAGCAGGCCGAGCGCCAGCTGGAGCGCAACAAAGATCAGCTCCTGCAAGACCTGGGCCTGGCCCGTCAGCGGGAACTCGATGAGCTGCGGGGCCGAATCGACCGACTTGAGCGCAACCTTCGTCAGCGCACGGGCAGTGAGGTGCCTGGCGACATCGAAATTCCCGACTGATCAGCCCGGGCCATCCGACTGCCCGGCAGAATCAACCCAATACACGGTGTTCCATGCGCGACATCCTGATCAGCTCCGCCGTCTGCGTGGCCTGCCTGCTGCTGGCCCTGGTGAGCCAACTGGTGAATCCCACCACTGTTGATGCAGCCAGAGTTGATGCGGCCACCCCTGGCGGAGCTGCCGCGGCCTCCGTGATTTCAGCCGCAGCGCGGCCAGCCGTGAGCAGTCGCTTCGAGCTCGACCCCGAAGACCCCAATCCCACCCTTTTTGTGATGGCATCCGACAACGACATGGCAGCGGCCGGTGATCTGGCCCAGGCCAGCGGCCTTGGCGGCGAACTCAACGCCCCTAAGGAGCGCACAACGCCCAGCGGCCTGCGCATCACTGACCTAGTGGTCGGCGACGGCGCCGAAGCCGTCTCCGGCCAGACCGTGGTGGTGAACTACCGGGGCACCCTGGCCAACGGCACAGAATTCGACAGCAGCTACGGCCGCGGCCCCTTCTCCTTTCCTCTAGGCGGCGGCCGGGTGATCCAGGGCTGGGATGAGGGCGTGGCCGGCATGAAAGTGGGCGGCAAGCGCAAGCTGGTGATTCCGCCCGATCTGGCCTACGGCGAGCGTGGAGCCGGTGGCGTAATCCCTGCCAACGCCACCCTCACTTTCGAGGTGGAGCTACTGCGTATCGGCGGCTGAGCTGCGGGCAGGGATCGTTAGGATGGGCGCTCTGGCTGGATGCTGGCGCGCCGCCCCTCCTGCCCAACCCGTCGTCTTTTTACTCTCCATGGCTCACACGCTGCCCGCGCTGCCCTACGGCCTCGATGCGCTCGAGCCCAATATCTCCCGCTCCACCCTGGAGTTTCACTACGGCAAGCACCACGCGGCCTACGTGACCAACCTCAACAACTTGGTAGCTGGCACCGACCTCGAAACCAAGAGCTTGGAAGACACCATCACCGCAGTTGCTGGTGATGCAGGCAAGGCCGGCGTGTTCAACAACGCTGCCCAGGTTTGGAACCACAGCTTCTATTGGCAGTGCATGAAGCCCGGTGGTGGCGGCCAGCCCACCGGCGACCTTGCCGACAAGATCAATGCTGACTTCGGCAGCTACGAGGCCTTCGTAGAGAAGTTCAAAGCCGCCGGCGCCACCCAATTCGGCAGCGGCTGGGCCTGGCTGGTGCTCGACAACGGCACCCTGACGGTCACCAAGACCGCCAACGCCGACCTGCCCCTGGCCCACGGCCAAAAAGCCCTGCTCACCATGGATGTGTGGGAGCACGCTTACTACCTCGACTACCAGAACCGTCGTCCCGACTACATGACCACCTTCCTCGAGAAGCTGGTGAACTGGGACTTCGTGGCCGCTAACCTGGCTGCCGCCTGAGGCGAACCCCATCCAGGCGTTTAAACGTCATTGAAGCCAAGCCCCCGGCGACCCCGGGGGCTTTTTTATGGCCTCGCTGAAGTGAGCACCGACTCAGGCGCAATCCACATGGCATCGCCATAGGAAAAGAAGCGGTACTGGCGCTCTATCGCCTCGGCATAAAGAGCCAAAAGGCGCTCGCGACCTACCAGGGCACTCACTAGGAGCAGCAAGGAGCTCTTGGGCAGGTGGAAGTTGGTTAGCAGCCCCTGCACCACGGCAAACCTGTAGCCCGGCTGGATCACCAGATTCACCGGCCCCGTGTGGGGCCGCAGCTCGCCGTCATGCAGCTGGGCCACCGCCTCGAGGCTGCGCACCGAGGTGGTGCCGATGGCGATCACCCGGCCGCCACGGGCGCGGCAGGCGGCCACCGCCGCCACCAGCTCCGGGGTCACCTCCACCCACTCGCTGTGCAGCTGGAGTTGGCTTAGGTCTTCGGTTTCCACAGGCCGAAAGGTGCCCAGGCCCACGTGCAGCGTGGTGGTGGCCAGCTCCACACCTCGGGCGCGGATCGCCGCCAGCAGTTCGTCGCTGAGGTGCAGCCCCGCCGTTGGGGCAGCTACGGCTCCCGGCCGGGAGGCGTAGCGGGTCTGATAGCGCTCGTTGTCGCTGGCGTCATGCTCGTGGATGTAGGGCGGCAGGGGGATGGCGCCGTACTGCACCAGCAGTGGCTCGAGGGCGGCCGCATCGGCGCAGCCAGGCGGAAACTGCAGGATGCGGCCGCCCGTGGCGGGGTCGCTGCCCAGCACCTGCAACGGCAGCGGCGGCTGACCTTCGGCCACCACCTCGATCCAATCACCAGGCTTGAGCTTCTTGGCGGGTTTAGCCAGGCAAAGCCACTGGCCCGGCCCGCCATGCCAAGGCTCCAGCACCAGCAGCTCCACCGCCCCGCCACTGGGCCGGCGCGCCTCCAGCCGGGCCCGAAGCACCCTGGTGTTATTCACCACCAATAGGTCGCCTTCCCTCAGCTCCTGCTGCAGGTCCCAGACGCTCAAATGACGAGCCTGGGGAGCAGGGCCTACGCCTGCGGCCTCCACCGCCAGCAGCCGCGCGGCATGGCGCGGCTCCACAGGACGCTGGGCGATGCGCTCCTGGGGCAGATGAAAGTCGTAGCTGGAGAGCCGTTGATCAGCGGAATCGCTCATGCCGGAAGGTAATAGCGCACGAGGGTAAAAACGCGATTGCCGCTGGCATCTAGGGCTCTGTGCATATTGATGCCGCGTTGATTGAGAAGTAGCGAATCAAAGCTGTAACGAGGTATCGCCATCGGCATCACAATCGTGTACGTGACATCAGGGTGATCCTGCTCCTCAGACGCCACGAATGCCACAAACGGATCAACCAGCGAGGAGAAGGGGCTTGCCAAGATATGCAAGTGGATACCGGGCGACTCGCCCACCAGCCGTTGCCAGTCGCGGCGGATCATCGCAATGTCATCCTCTTCGGAGCGCACCCACACCCCAATCACCTGATCCGACACCTTGGCGGCGTAGCGCAGGGCGTCGAGAGATGGACGCGACAGGGAGGCGATCCAAACGATGCTGCAGTTGCCCACGGGATCGCGTCGATCAGGCAAACGCACTGTGCCCTGCGCCTCGGCTGGCAAGGAAATAGCCGCGTAAACCCGTTGATAGCGGCCCCGAATGCGAGCCAGTAGCCACACCAGGAGCGGGATAGCAATCACCACTGTCCAGGCCCCCTCGGCAAATTTTCCCACCACGATCACCAGCAGCACCACCAAGGTCGTGAGTGCTCCCAAGGCATTCATCGTCAATCGGCCCAGCCAGCCAGCGCCCCGTAGCCGCCACCAGCGCACCACCATCCCGGCCTGGGAAAGGGTGAAGGCCATGAACACGCCCAAGGCGTAGAGGTTCACAGCCACGCTGGTGTCACCCCGGCACACGAGGATGATCAGAGCGGTACTCACCACCAACACGGCGATACCGTTTTGAAATACAAGCCTGTCGCCAATCCAGCCCATCTGACGGGGCAGGAAGCGGTCATGGGCCAGCATCGCCGCCAATCGGGGGAAGCCCGCAAAGGCGGTGTTGGCCGCCAGGGTAAGGATCAGCAGAGTGGTGATCTGCAATGCCCAGAAAAGTGGACTGCCCGCGCCAAACACCCTCATGCCGATTTGGGCCAGCACCGTGCGCTCCGGATCAGGAGCCACTCCGTAGAGGAAAGCAAGTCCGCTGACGACTAGGAACATGGCCGCCAGCATTACCCCCATTACCAACAAGGTGGCCTGGGCCCGGCGAGCCGCCGGTTCACGAAACACCGAAACTCCATTGGCGATGGCTTCAATGCCAGTCATCGCAGAGCAGCCAGAGCTGAAAGCACGCAGTAGCAAAAACAGTCCCAGGGGCTCCACCGCCCGGATCACCGGTGGCGCATCGGGCGTAAAGCCATGGGCAAATACCAGGTTGTGGAGGCCGAACACCGCCAGCAGCGCCACCATCACCACAAAGGCGTAGGTGGGAACGGTGAACGCCTGGCCGGCTTCGCGCAGGCCCCGCAGATTGGCCCATCCCACAGCCAGGAGCAGCAGAAGCGCCAAGGGGACCTCGTAGGGGAGCAGGGCTGGCAAAAGCGAGGAGAGGGCTTGAGTGCCTGCCATCAGACTCACTGCCGCGGTGAGGGTGTAATCCACCAAAAGAGCTGCTGCCGCCACCAGCGAAGGCCCGGTGCCCAGGTTTTCGCGGGCCACCACATAGGAGCCACCTCCCTGGGGATAGGCCTCGATCGTCTGGCGATACGAGAACACCACAATGGCGATCAAAACAACGATCGCGGCGGTGATCGGCAGCGACAGGCCCAGGGTCTGGCTGCCGGCCAACACCAGAACCCCAAGCGCAGCCTCGGTTGCGTAGGCCACCGAGGAGAGAGCATCTGAGGAAAGAATCGGCAGAGCCTGCACACTTGGCAGGCGCTGAGCGGAGGCATCCGCTCGCGGCAGAGGCTTGCCAAACAGCCTGCGGAGCAGGAGTTGGGCCGCAGGCTGTTTCATTGCGATAGGTGCTTCAGAACGCCAAGCTTTCTGGGTTGGTCTCGATCAGCTGAGCCAGATCCTTGAGAAAGGCGGCGGCGTGGGCGCCATAAATCGTGCGGTGGTCGCAGGTGAGATTCACCTGCATTTGGTTGGCCACCCGAATCGAGCCGTCCTTGCCTGCCACCACTGCAGGCCGGGAAGCGGCCACCGCCAGGATGGCTCCGGTGCCAGGGGGCAGGATCGCGTCGAAGCGATCCACTCCAAACATTCCCAGGTTGGAGAGGGTGAAGGTGCCGGTGCTGTACTCCTCGGGCTTTAGCTGCTTGCCTCGGGCTCGGGCCACAAGGTCGGACCAGTTGCGGGCCATCGAATAGATGTCGGTCTTGTCGGCGTTGGCCAGCACTGGGGTGATCAGGCCGCCGTCCTCCATGGCTACGGCCACAGCCACATTCACTGAGGCGGGGAAAACCATGGCGCTGCCATCGGCGCTGGTAGCGGCATTTACCTGGGGGTGGCGCGCCAGCACCACGCCAACGGCCTTGGCCAGCAGGGCCGTCATCGTGACGCCCTTGGGCTTCACCTGCTTGTAGAAGGCGTCGAGTTTGGTGGTGGTGATCGTGTAACCAACCCGGAAACAGGGCACCGCCAGGCTGGCGATCATGTTGCGGTTCACCGCGTTCTGGAGCGTGTTGAAACTCACGCTCTCGCCGGGCCGGCCAAAGGCATCGCCCGCGGGAGCAGGCGCAGCAGCGGCGGCGCCGTTGCCCGCTACGGGTGCGGAAGCGGGGCCTGAACCCTCAGCCACCCGCGGCACCGTGATCGGCTGACCGGTGGCTGCCAACACGTCTTCCGCCTGGATACGGCCGTGCGGACCACTGCCGCGCAGGGCGCCCAGGTCGACACCCAGCTGGGATGCAAGCTTCTTGGCCCGCGGGGAAGCCACCACCCGGCCGCTGGCCGTGGAGGCCGGAGCGGCCACCGGGATGACCGGAGTGGCGGGAGCAGGAGCAGGAGCCGGAGCAGGGGCCGGCGGCGCGGCGGCAGCAGCTGGAGCTGGAGTCACAGCTGGCTCTGGTGCAGAGGCGGGCGCAGCCGGGGTCCTTGCCGCCACCTCGGCAATCTCAGCCTCGGTTTCGACGATCAGACCAATCGTTTCGCCCACCGGTGCGGTGCCGCCAGCGGGCATCAACACGGCTGCCAGGTAGCCCTCGTTAAAAGACTCCACATCCATGTCGGCCTTGTCCGACTCAACGACCAGCACGGACTCACCGCGCTCGACCTTGTCGCCGGGCTGCTTGAGCCACTCCACGATCTTGCCCTCCGTCATGGTGGAGGAGAGGGCCGGCATAAAGATTTCGTGGGTGGCCAACGGAGGTCTGCCGCGCAATTGGGGGGATTTTACGCGGCTCCGGCCAGGGCGATTAGCCGGCTTCGATCGCCTCGATCACGCCATCACGCACCAGCACTGCTGCTTGCAGTTTCTCAACCAGGTTGTCGCCCACCTGCACATCGCAGATGCTTTCAATCTGGCCTTGCTCAACGATCTGCTCCATTTCCAATTCACGCACCTGGCGCTGCTGCTCCAGCATCTGGCGCTTCTGTTCCTCCAGCTCGGCGCGCTTAGACGCCACCTGCTGTTGCAACGAAGCAACCTGCTCCTGCACCCGGGGGTCGAGGGGGTTGGCGCTCTGGCGGCGGATCTCGTCAACCAGCTGCTGACCCTCCTGCTCCAGCTGGGAAAGCTGGGCATCGACATTGGCGATGGCATTGCTGAGCTCGCGCTCGGCATCCTCCTTCCAGCGGGGAGTAACCACGGCACGCACGGTGATGGTGCGTTTGATCGTTAGGGAGCCGTCAGCCATGGGGTATGTAAAGCAGCGCTCAGGTTGTCAGCAGGGCGCATCTGGGTCAACGGCCGGTTCGCCGCACCGCACCCACAACCCTCACCGGGGCGCGTAGATGGCCTCGATCGCCGCCGCGTCGCGGGCCGTGATCCGGTCGCGGCGCTGCTTGAGGGTCTGGGTGAGCAGGCCATTTTCAAGCGTGAATGGTTCCACCAAGGCCACACCGCCGAGGCGTTCGTCGGGGCGGGAGCCGGGACGGGCGGCCAGTAGGCGGTTGCAATCCCGCGTCAGGGCCCGCAACAGAGCTTGTGCGTCTGAAGCTTGTTTGCCGAGAGCCTGTTCACCTGCAACCTTGCTAGCAAAAGCCGCCAGAGCCTCAGCCTTGGGCACCACTAGGGCGCCGAGCTGCTTGCGGTCCTGGCCCACCAGCAGCACCTGCTCGATCAGAGAGCTAGCCACCAGTGCCTCCTCGAGGGGGCCGGGCTCGATATTCTCGCCGCTGCTCAGCACGATCGTGTCCTTGGCTCGGCCGGTGAGCACCAGGGAGCCATCGGGCAGTAGGTGGCCCAGATCACCGGTGTCAAACCAGCCTTCGGCATCAAGCACGGCTGCGCTGGCCTCCGGCTTGCCCCAGTAGCCCGCCATCACCTGGGGGCCGCGGGCCAGCACCCGACCCCGCTGGCCTAGGGCTAGCAGCTCTCCGGATTCGGCATCAACGATCCGCAGGCTGGTGCCCGCCAGGGGTTGGCCGGCGCTGCCGCGGCGGTTGGCCCAGCGGCGCCGGCAGGTGAGCACCGGGCTGGTTTCAGTGAGGCCGTAGCCCACCAACAGCTCGATGCCGATGGCCTCGAAGAAGCCATCAACGTATGTAGCCAGAGCACCGCCACCGCTGATCGCCGTACGCAGCCGGCCACCCACCAGCTGCTGGCGCACCTTGGGCCAGAGCAGCGCCGCCGCCAGCCGGTGCAGGGGCCAGTGCAGCAGCGCCAAGCCCGCCGCTGCGAGCCGCGAGAGCACGCCCTCGGGGCACAGGGTGAGGTCGAGGGCCTGGCGGCGGCGGCGGGCGTAGGCGCGGCTGTTGGCCAGGGCCGCAGCCAGCAGCCGCTGGCGCGAGGCCGGCATGGCCGCCATGGCGTCGTCAAAGCCAGAGAGCAGGGCCTCCCACAGCCGCGGCACACTAATCAAATAGTGAGGCCGCACCCGCTGCAGGTCGGCACGCAGCTGCTTGAGGGTTGTGTAGGTCTGGCGGCAGCCGCAGGCCAGGAGGAAATATTCGGCACTGCGCTCATAGGAGTGCCATATCGGCAACACGCTCACCACCCGGTCGCCCGGTTGGGGTGCCACGGCCACCCCCAAATGGCGCAGCTGGTGCAGCAGGTTGGCGTGGCTCAGGGGGACGCCCTTGGGCTGCCCCGTGGTGCCAGACGTGTACAAAATCGTGGCGAGTCGGGCCGCAGCAGCCGGAGCTGGCGGGGCCGGCGTGCCGCAAGCCAACGCCGACGCCCCGCGCTCAAGCAGTTCGCCCCAGCCGAAGCAGGGCACTGGCGCCGCCCCCTCGCCCCGTTCCCCCTCCAACAGCACCACGAAGCGCAAGCGCGCCAGGGCCTCGGCAGACAGGGCCAGCTTAGCCAGCAGGGCGGCCGACTCCACCACTAGGGCGACGGCGCCCGAATCTTCAAGGATGTAAGCCAGCTCCTCCACGGGAGCGGCGCTACCCCGCACCGCATCAGCGGCGCCGGCCCGCATCAGCCCCTGGTCGGCCTGCAGCCAGCGGGGGCCGTTTTCAGCAAACAGGGCCACCACATCGCCAGCGCCCACGCCCAAGCCGGCAAAGGCCGCCGCGGCCTGCTCGATGCGCTGCTGCAGCTGCCGGTAGCTGAGCTGCTCGGGCGTAGCTGCATGGGGGGCCTCCAAGGCCAGGGCCTCGCCGTGGCGCTCAGCCAGCACGGGCCAGAGCTGCTCCAGGCCGGTGAGGCCGCTCCAGTCGGCGCGCTGGGCCAGGGCCTGGCGATCGCGGCGACTGCCGCTCCAATGGATTTCAGCGGGGGATGCGGCGCGGGCCACGGCGGGGGAAGCGGTAGGGCTTGCCAGCAGTGTTAACACCCCTGGGGCGCACGCCAACCTGCCAGGAAGGGGACTGTTCAGTGATCCTGCCGCCAGCGGCGCACCACCAGTTCGGGGCTCTGGTGGTCCAGATCCACCGCGGCATTGAGCTGTTGCATGGTGGCGGCCGAGAGGCGGCCCGCCAGGTTCTCCAGCACCGGCACCAGCTCCGGATGGCTCTCCAGGCTTGCGGTGTTGAACACGGGCACCGCGTCATAGGAGGGGAAGTAGTGGCGATCGTCCAAAAGCACCTGCAGCTTCAGGGCGGGAATCAGGCCGCTGGTGCTATCTCCTGCAATCAGATCCACCCGGCCGTCGGCCAGGGCCCGATAGGTGAGGCCGAGATCCATGGCCGTGGGAGGCGCGGCGAAACGCAGTCCATAGCGGCTCGCTAGCCCCGGGTAGCCATCGCCCCGGTTGAGAAACTCGTAGCCGAAGGCGGCCCGCCAACCGCGGGCGGGCTGCACCGCCTGGCTGATGGTCCGGAGCCCGAGTTGCTGCCCCTTGGCTTGGCGGATCAAAATCGCAAAGGTGTTCTCAAAGCCAAGCGAGGGGAACATCCTCAGCCCGTAGCGCTCGGCGTAGAGCCGGCGAGCACGGTTCCAGAGGCTGGCGCGGTCGCTGGCGCCGGGGCCCGAGGGCTGCTTGAGAATCGCCGACCAGGCCGTGCCGGTGTATTCGACGTAGCCATCGACCCGGCCCTGGCGCACGGCCTCATGGCAGAGGAAGGTGCTGCCGAGGCTGAATTCGCGCCGCACCTGCAGCGAAGTGTGTTCTTCAATCTCCTGGGCCAGCAGTTCACCGAGCAACTGCTGTTCGGTAAAACCCTTGGCCCCGATTACCACCGAGCCAGCAGGGCCTGGACTGGCAACGTGATGCCAGCTGAGGGCGACGGCAAGCAGGGCCGAGCTGATCAAAGCCGCCGACAGGGCCCACCGCTGCCGGATCTCTTGCCATAGCCATGACCTGTGGAGTGGCCGCCGCGTCCCCTGAATTAGGTGATTCTCCAGGGCACCCAGACAAGCATCGGCAGCCAGGGCAATGGCCGCCGCCGGCAGCGCCCCAGCCAGCAGCAGGGTGTTGTTCACCGTGGCGATGCCTCGGAAGATGAATACCCCCAAGCCACCGGCACCAATCGCCGCGCCGATCGTGGCCACCCCCACGGCGATCACGGCAGCCACCCGCAGGCCCGCCATCAGGCTGGGCAGGGCCAGCGGCAGCTCCACATAGCGCAGCACTTGGCCGCCACTGAGCCCCAAGGCCTGCCCAGCCTGCTTCAGCCCAGGCGGAACCTGTTGGAGCCCGGTAAGCAGTCCGCGCAGCAGGGGCAGCAAGGCGTAGAGGGTCAGCGCCACCACCGCCGGCGTGGAGCCAATGCCACCGAGCAGGGGCACGGTGAGCAGCAAGCCGAATATCGCCAGGCTGGGAATGGTCTGCACGGCATTGGCCAGCCCCAGTACCAGGCGGCGCCAGCGGGGCTGCGACTGAATCGCCAGACCCAGGGGCAGGGCAATCAGCAGGGCCAACGCCACACTGGAAACAACCAGAACGAGATGTTCCCCGCTGCGGAAAAGAATTTCCCTGGCCAGCGCTGCAGTCACAGCTTGATCACCCCATCCTGGGGATTGGATGGCCGCAGCACCAGGCCAAAACGGCTGGCAAAAGCATCCAGTAATGGTCGGCGCAGGGCTTGGGCGTTGAGCTGCGGCCGCCAATCCACCAAACGCCCCACGGGCCGATCACCGAGTCCGCAGGGCACCACTGCCGCAAAACCAGCCAGGTCGCAATCCACATTCAGGGCCAAGCCGTGCTGGCTGATCCAGCGCCGCGCCCCGACGCCGATCGCCGCCAGCTTGCGGCCCTCTAGCCACACCCCGGTGAGCCCGTCGATTCGCTCGCCCTGCAAATCCAAACCCGCCAGCACATCGATCACCACCTGCTCGAGTTGGCGCAGATAAAGGTGCAGGTCAGCGCCATGGCGCTGCAAATTGAGCACCGGGTAGAGCACCAGCTGGCCCGGGGCGTGGTGGGTCACCTCGCCACCGCGGTCAATGCGGTGCAGGGGCAGGGGCGGTGCGGCCGGATCGAAGTGCAGAAAGGCTTCCGAAGCGCCCCGACCCAGGGTGTAACAGGGCTCATGCTCAAGCAGCAGCACGGCATCAGGGCCCTCAGGCCGGTCCAGCAGCCGCTGCTGCAGCTGGCGCTGGGCCGCCCAGGCCCGCTCGAACGGCACCGGACGCGTCGCTTCAAAAAGGATTGCATCGAGGTTGGGGCATATCACAAGCCGTTCTTAGCGTTGGTGCAACAGAGCACCTGAGGCGGTTGCCATCTGATGAAACTGCTGATCCATGGCCGCAATCTTGACGTCACTCCCGCCATCCGGGAGTACACCGAAACCAAGCTGACCCGCGCCATTCACCACTTTGAGGGCCTGGTCAAAGAAGCCGACGTGCACCTGTCGGTGGCCCGCAATCCCCGGGTACCGCAGCAAACGGTCGAAGTCACGATGTTTGCCAATGGCACCGTGATCCGTGCCCAGGAGCGCAGCGACAACCTCTACGCCAGCATCGACCTGGTGGCCAGCAAGCTCAGCCGCCAGCTGCACCGCTACAAGGACCGCATCCAGGAGCAGACCCAGGGGCCGGTGCACCGCTCCGCCCGCGATGAGGAGGCCGGAGCCGCCAACCTGCCGCCCCCCGGCAGCAGCCTGGTCGACGGCAAGGAGCCCGAACTGCCCAGCCGGGGCGTGCGGCGCAAGTATTACGCCATGCCCTCCATGGGCCTGGAGGACGCCCTGCATCAGCTGGAGCTGATCGACCACGACTTTTACGTCTTCCGCGACGCCGAAAGTGGCCAGATCCAGGTGGCATATCACCGCAACCATGGAGGCTTTGGAGTGATCCAGGCCAAAGACGCGTGAGCGCCGACCGGCCTGACCTAGCCCCCCTGATCGACCACGCCCTGCTGGATCCCCACCACGGCAGCAGCGCGGTGCGCCAGTGCTGCGAGGAAGCCCGCCATTTCGGCTTTGCCGGGGTGTGCGTGGCCTCCCGCTGGGTGGCCATCGCCAGGGAGCACCTGCCCCTTGAGGGCAAGGGCGCCAGCCCCCAGCTGATCGCCGTTGTGGGTTTTCCCTTCGGCGCCGTACCGGCAGCTGTGAAGTTGGCTGAAGCGGTGGCCGCTGCGGAGGCCGGTGCCGACGAACTCGATGTAGTGCCGGATTTCGGTGCTCTGGCTGACCGCCAGAGCACGCCGATCCACGACGAACTCGCCGCCATCTGCGAGCTGGGCTTGCCGGTGAAGGTGATCCTCGAGGTGGGCAGGCTCGATCCCGATGCCCTGGCCCTGCTGGTGGAGATCAGCATCGATGCCGGCGCCCGTTTCCTTAAAAGCGGCAGCGGCTTCGGGCCAGCTGTGACCGTGGAACACATCGAGCAGCTGCGCCACCTGGCCCGCGGTCGGGCAGCAATCAAGGCATCCGGTGGCATCGCCAACCTGGAGCAGGCCCTCGCCCTGGTGGAGGCCGGCGCCACCCGGCTCGGCACCAGCCGGGGTGTGGCCCTGGCCCAGGCGATGCGGGGCTAAACCAACCGTGCCGGAGCAAAACCTCGAAGGGTTGGCTCTGAGCTGCCGAGCCCTCGGCGAAAACGACAGGCTGCTCACCCTGCTCAGCGACGAGGAGGGAGTGGTGCGGCTGGCAGTGCCGGGGGCGCGCCGACCCCGCAGCAGCCTGGCCGCCGCCGTGCCCCTGAGCCATCTGCGCCTGCAGGTGGGCGGCCGCAGCGGCCTGCGGCGGGTGCGTCAACTGAAAGTGCTGCGTAGCTACAGCGGTCTGGCCCAGCAACTGGAAGCCCTCGCCGCCGCTCAAGCACTGATGGAGCTCTCTCTTGCCTTGGTGCCAAACGACGCACCCTCCCCCGGCATCCTGGGCGACCTGCTGATGCAGTTGGGCCGCCTCGACGCCCTGGTGCGGGAACGGGGCTGCGACCTCGAAGCGTTAGCAATCGCAGTGCAGGGCAGTGTTCACCTGCTGGCCCTCGGCGGCTACGCCTTGCCGCTGGGCTGCTGCGCCCGCAGTGGCGAGCCCCTGGATCCGCCCGTGGGCGATTGGGATTGGCGCTGCAGCTTGGTGCCGAGCGAGGGGCTGGTGATCGGCGGCGTGCCAGGAGCGCGGGTGGTGCTCAATGCGTCCGAACTGGCCCTGCTGCA
The DNA here is from genome assembly GCA_964551845.1 of uncultured Cyanobium sp. Classification (GTDB taxonomy): domain Bacteria; phylum Cyanobacteriota; class Cyanobacteriia; order PCC-6307; family Cyanobiaceae; genus Cyanobium_A. The sequence continues at coordinate 1,395 of CAZKER010000136.1, read as the reverse complement.
ACGGCTGCTGCGACCCAATCTGCCCCGCCGGCGCGATGGCGAGCTGATGGGCCCCTTACCAGTGTGGCTGCACCTACTGGAGCTGGTGGAGCACTGGTGCCAGGAGCATCTCAGCCGCAAACCGCGGGCCTTCCGGCTGCTGCGCACCGGCCTAGTCGCCGGGGCTGCGGCATCATGACGGGGCAGCAGTAGTCCGGGCCAGTTTGAGCGGCAGTTCCCACGCCACCGGGTTGCAGGGCGTTTTGGCGCTGCCCGATTTCCGCTGGCTCTGGCTTGGCCAGATCTTCTCCCAGCTGGCAGATAAGTTTTACATCGTGTTGATGGTGTTCCTGATCGCCCAGACCTGGGTGAAGGGGACGCCTGAGGCCAACCCGGCCCTGGCGGAAGCGGCCTCGGCAATCCGGCTGGATCTGCCCGAAACCCGGGCCCAGATGATCACCCTGCTGGCCACGGGGATCTACGTGGCCAACACGATTCCGGCGATGCTGCTGGGCACGGTGGCCGGGGTCTGGGCCGACCGCTGGCCCAAGCGGGGCGTGATGGTGGCCTCCAACGGCTTGCGGGCGCTGCTGGTCTTGCTTGCCCCCCTGTGCTTGGTGGAGGGCCCCGAGTGGCTGGGGCTCAGCTGGGGCTACTGGGGGCTGGTGCTGATGACCTTTTTTGAGTCGGTGCTTACCCAGTTTTTTGCTCCGGCCGAACAGGCTGCCCTGCCCCAGCTGGTGCCAAGCGAACAGCTGCTGGCCGCAAACTCGCTTTATCAGGCCACCAGCATGGCCGCCACGATCGTGGGCTTTGCCCTGGGTGATCCGATCCTGCGACTACTAAACCTGGGCCTGCAACGCATCGGCATCGGTGGCGGTGAATTCCTGCTGCTGCCCTTTTGCTATGGCCTGGCGGCCATAGCCATCAGCCGGATTCGCTGGCAGGAACCGCCCAGGGCACCGAGTCGCACAACCGTGTGGCAGGAGATCGGTGAGGGGCTCCAGGTGCTGCGAGAGCGGCCGCGGGTGCTCAGCGCCATGTTGCAGCTGGTGCTGCTCTACAGCCTGCTGGCGGCCCTTTATGTGCTTGCCATCAGCCTGGCGGCGGCCATCCCAGGGCTGGGCCCCACCCAGTTCGGCACCCTGCTGGCTATGAGCGGCCTGGGCCTAGCCATTGGGGCCCTAGCAGTGGCACAGCTGGGCCAGGGACTAAACCGCCGTCACCTTGCCGCCACTGGCCTGGGCACAATCGGCTGGAGCCTGGTGCTGCTCGGCCAGCTGCGCGGCAATTTGGTGTTCACATTGCTGCTCTGCGGCCTGCTGGGGGTGGGGTCGGCCCTACTGGCGATTCCCGCCCAAACCACGATCCAAGAAGAGACGCCGGAAGAGCTGCGCGGCAAGGTGTTTGGTCTGC
>CAZKER010000135.1:0-5465 GCA_964551845.1 uncultured Cyanobium sp. | reverse complement strand
AACGATATTTGGGGGGCAGCCCCCTGAGAAAATAGCTCGATGCCAGGTAAAACATTCATCCCAACCAACTTCTGCTTCTCATGATGAGTAGCGTTGTAGTTGACTTAAAAGCCACCCGTCGGGTGGCTTTTTTGTTGGTTTGTTTAGCTTCAGGACCGATGGGCGTGTACGTGTTTCCAGGCGCCATCGAGTCGCTGCCAGATACGGGTTTCGCAGCAGCTGGCGGTAACTGCTGCGCCAGCAATCACCTTCTGGGTGAGGCGGGTATAGCTCAAAACGGCAGCGTCAGAGCTGATCCAGCGAATGTGTGGACGGACCATGCTCACCTGTATTGGTGTGCCCGTGGAATTTGGATCCGCTGGTAAGTCGAAATAAAATTGATGGAAAGCAAGACCTTCTGCCAGCACCCCATTGGTCTCCGCTTCAAAGCAGGTAAGGTCGTCGCTGCAATGACTGGCATAGGTGACCCAATCACCGTTCGCCACGCTCTCAAGCAGGGTTTGATTGAGGCAGATCAAATGCTGGTCAGGCGTTTCATTCGCCCCAGCTATGACGTTGGTTTCTTGGGGGGCTGGGTTCATGGGTTTAGCTCCAAATCTTCGAATGAACTTATCCTCTCAAATCGACCCGATTCCTGCTCTGGATTGCCTGGGCGATCGCTGAATAGCACCTTCATCCCGCTCGTGGCCGCTGCCTCGCATTCGGCCAGTGCGTCGCTCACAAACAGCACTTGGGAGCTGGGAACTCGAAATGCTTCGGCAATCTTGGTGTAGCTACTTTCATTGCGTTTGGGGCCCACGCGGGTGTCAAACCAGTGCTCAAATAATGGTCTGAGATCCCCGCCATTGCTGTAGCCGTAGATCAGCTGCTGTGCCCCAACCGACCCGGATGAGTACACAGCCAGCCGAATCCCGTCTGCAAACCAGCGCTGCAGGGAGGCTGCCACATCGTCAAACAGCGGACCCTGCAGCCTGCCATTGCGGTAGCCCGTTTCCCATACCAGCCCCTGCAGCTCTTTGAGCGGCGCGAGCTTGCGATCCTGGTTGATCAGCCATTGCAGATACTGCAATACCCCATTGCTGCCTGTTGTGGCCTTGCTTTGCCGCATCTCTTGGGCTGCGGGATCTTGATCCACTGCCCATGCTTTCTCAACCTCTGCAAGTAAATCCTGCACCTGCGGGTCTCTGCTCTGCTCGCTTAAAAAGCTGCCGAGATGTTCAGCTGCGTAGGGAAACAGGGTGCCGGATACGAAGCTCACTGGACAAGTTGTGCCCTCAATGTCGAGCAGCACGTGACTGATGCCATGTCGCCGCACCCTCCCCCTCGTTTGATGCTTTGCGGTAATCCCCTTCAACAACAACTGACGCCAGTGTTGCTCCAGCAGGAACTCCAGGATTTCCAGGTGTCTCTGAGCTGTTGGCAGATCGTTACCCCAGGCATAGAGACCATGTCCGGCAATCAGCAGTCCATAGGGAGCGGCGGCTAGGTGGGGCTCGGCGGAGATTCGCAGTCGTGCCAGATCCTGATCGTTGCCTAGGACTGGGATCGAGACGCAAGTGGCATGGGTTGCCACACCCTCCAGACCTTTCAGCATCTCTAAGTCTTGAAGATCTAGAAAGGCAACGCCTGCTTTAGAGGGGACGTAGTGCTGGGACAACAGCGTGCCAGCCTGGGAATGGGTGTGCAGCACCGCTCCTGCCCCACAGCTGCTAACCAGTGCGAGGTGCAAGGCGGTTTCAGCGCTGGCCCGTCCGTGGCCTCGCAGCACTGCCCCAGAGCCATCGACCACTATCAACTGCTCTGGAGCGACGCTCCCCTTATCCACGCCACTAGGGGCCATCAATAATTCCAGCGGCTGCCGCTGCAACACGCAGCTGAAGTTGCCACCGGTGCCATCGCACCAACCGCGGCGATGAATGGCGGCCATCGCCGCGCTCAGTTGCTGCGCTAAGACAGCAGGGTTGCTGGGGGCGGTTTCCACGCGAGCTTGCGATTAACTCAATGCTGGCAGCTGGGACACCAGTGGCTGCTGCGTCCGCCGAGTTTGTCGCGCTGGATGGGGGTCTGGCAGCGGCGGCAGGGCTCACCACCACGCCTATATACCCAGGCCACACCACCGTAATTGCCATTGTTTCCGGTGAGATCGCGGAAGTCGCTGAAGGTTGTGCCGCCGGCCCCGATGCTGGTTTCCAACACCTCCACCAGGGCTAGTTGTAGGCGCTCCAGTTGTGCCGTGCGGAGCTTGCCGCTGGCGGTGGCCGGGCGGATCCCTGCTGCAAATAGGGACTCATCGGCGTAGATATTGCCCACCCCCGCAACTAGTGATTGATCCAACAAGGCGTTCTTAATAGGTCGGCTGGAGCCTCGCAAGCGCTCAGCGAGGTAGGCCGCGTTGAAGGCTGGGCTGAAGGGCTCGGGCCCCAGTCGGCGTAGGCCAGTGATCACCGAATCCAGTGGCTGGCCGGGGGGCACCCACCACATCTGGCCGAAGCTACGGGTGTCGACGAAGCGCAGCTCCTTGCCGCCCGCCTCAAACAATTGCACACGAGTGTGGGAGCAGATCGGCTTCGGTGCTTCAAGCCAGAGGAACTGGCCCGTCATGCGTAGGTGTACGCCCCAACTGCCAGCCGCCTCTCCCTGCCGGCTGAGCTGGCCTATCAAATACTTTCCTCGTCGCAACCAGGAGCCAACTCGGCAACCGCACAGAGCTGCAGCAAATGCCGCCGGACTGGCTGGGCTGGCAATGGCCCGCGCTCGGTGTACCTCCACCCTGTTGATCTCAAAGCCCTGGGTCTGCTGCTCCAGGCCCCGTCGCACGGTTTCGACTTCGGGTAATTCCGGCATTGGCTCAGTGGCTTATTGGCTCAGCGCCAGCCCGGCGCTTTCGCAACAAAATGCCCGTGCAACGAAATGTCGCACGGGCTTCGGAAAAGCCTGGGTAATGTCCCGGAACTTGGATCCGCAAGAGGCTGAAGTGGTTCAGGCCTTGTGTAGTTCGCTCTCGGCGAAGTTGTTGGTGTTGATGCCGCCATCGGAGCCGCTGTAGCCGTTGTAGTTCACTTTCTCAAAGCGAACCACTACGGGGTAGCGGATGCCGGATGTGTCGATCGAAGCCACGGTGCCGACTTCGTTAAACCAGTAAGACTCGGGGCGCTTAATGCGCACTTTGTCGCCGCGGGAGATGGCCATCGCTGCGCTGTAGATCGGGTGGCTTTCAGAGCGAAGATACTTGCGCCGGAGGTGGGCTTCAGCGCGGGCGTCACGATTCGTCGCCCTTGATGGGACGTAGGCAGCCCATGGCACGATCGACGGCAAAGCAGCCCGTTCCTTCCCATGGCCATGGACCCGATGGAGGTCCCGGCGCCGCCGGTGCTCAACCTGGAGCTGCCCGACCCCGACAGCGACACCATCAGCACGATGGAGTTTCTGGCCAGGCTTGAGGAAGCCTGGGCCGTGTGTGATCGCTTTGACCTGCAGACCGAGATCTGGCGCGGGCGGATTTTGGCGGCGGTGCGGGACCGGGAAAAGCGCGGCGGTGAGGGGCGCGGTACCGGCTTCCTGCAGTGGCTGCGGGAGCGGGAGATCAGCAAGACCCGGGCCTACACCCTGATCCAATTGGCTGAGTCGGCTGAGAGCCTGGTGGGTGGTGGTCTGCTCGAGGAGACCAGCGTCAACAACTTTTCTAAGCGGGCCTTTCTCGAGACGGCTCAGTCCGATCCGGAGGTTCAGCAACTGATCAGTGAGGCGGCCAATGAGGGACAGCAGATCACCCGCAAACAGGTGCGACGACTCAGTGATGAGTTCACCGCCGCCACCAGCCCCCTGTTGCCCGAGGAAATCCGCCAGCGCACTGCGGATAATCTCCTGCCACCGCGCGCGGTGGCCCCCCTAGTGAAGGAGCTGGCCAAGCTGCCGGAAGATCAGCAGGAGGACCTGCGCAAGGTGTTGCGCGAGGAACCGGAGCTGGAGCGAGTTAAGGAGGTGACCAGCACGGCCCGTTGGTTGAGTAAGGCGGCCGAGGCGGCCCTGGCGGTGCGGGCTTTTCAGCAGGGGGAGCTGGATTTCGAGAAGGCACTGCAGGAGGCCCAGCGCCTCGATGCCCTGGGCTTGCTGGCGGATGCGGTGGGCCAGGCCCAGGCCCTTGAAAGTGCCGTGCTGAAGCTGCACACCAGCTGGCGGCGGCTGGGGGGCTTGCAGGAGCGCCTCTGGGTGGAGAGCGGCAGCAGCACGCCCCACCTACGCGAACTTCTCACTGCCTTGCAGTCCCTGAGTGGCAGCACCCTGCGGGTTTCCCTGGGGGAGCTGGCGGGGGGCAAGCGCCTGCGCCTGCAACTGGTGGAGGAATCACCTGAGCAGCTGGCGCCGCCACCCCTGCCCTGAGCGGCACTTAACCCCGCATCTGGTGGCCGCTATGGTCGATTCGCACTACGGGTAGGGCCCCATTGCCTTTCGACCCGTCATCTGGCGACCCGGCACCGTGCCGGGTCCCTGCTGATCCGCTGGAGTTGGCACTGGAGCGCCATTTTGGCTGGTCCGAGTTTCGTCCGGGTCAGCGACCGGTGGTGGAGGCCTTGCTGGCCGGCCAGGACTGCCTGGCGGTGCTGCCCACTGGTGGTGGCAAGTCGCTTTGCTATCAGCTGCCCGCCTTGGTGCGTGGTGGCCTGGTGCTGGTGATTTCACCGCTGGTTGCTCTGATGCAGGACCAGGTGAGCCAGCTGCAGCGCCGCGGCATCCCGGCGGCCTGCCTGCATGGCGGTTTGGCTCTGCCGGAGCGGCGCCAGCTGCTGCAGCGGCTGCGCGACCACAGGCTGCGGCTGCTTTATTTGGCCCCGGAGCGATTGCAGGGGGAAGCCACCCGTCAGTTGCTCGACGACGTGCTGGAGAGCGGCCAGCTGGTGGCGTTGGCGGTGGATGAGGCCCACTGCATCAGCGCCTGGGGCCATGATTTCCGTCCCGACTACCGCCGCCTGGGCCAGTTGCGGGCCCAATGCCCCGGGGTGCCCCTGGTTGCCCTCAGCGCCACTGCCGCCCCCCAGGTGCGGGCCGACATCATTCGATTGCTGCAGCTGCGGCGGCCGCTTATCCAGGTGCGTTCGGCCCGCCGCACCAACCTCGTATATGGCATGCAGGTGCGCCCGCCAGATCCCCTGCCCCTGGTGCAGGCGGAGCTGGAGGCGGCCCGGGGCGCCGTGCTGATTTATGCGCGTACACGCCGCTCGGTCGAGCAGTGGGCGGCTCGGTTGACAGGGGCCGGGGTGGAGGCGATCGCATATCACGCCGGCATGGATCCCGAAAGTCGTCAGCTTGCCCTGGAGCACTTCCAACTCCAGCCGCGGCCGGTGCTGGTGGCCACCGTGGCCTTTGGCATGGGGGTGGATCCCCCGGATGTGGTGCTGGTTCTCCACCTGGACCTGCCGGCCAGCCCGGAGGCGTATTTGCAGAAACCGGGCCGGGCCAGACGGGAT
>CAZKER010000134.1:0-4474 GCA_964551845.1 uncultured Cyanobium sp. | reverse complement strand
AGCTGCGATCCGCGGCGCGCACCAGTTGGGTCCTGCAGCGAGGGCGGCACCGGCAGCGTGCTGGTTGAGTTGGGGCGGACAGATCAGCACCGTGTCCTGCACCTTCACCAATGCGGGCAACAGGGCCTTGGGCACCGCCATGTAGCCCAACCGCCAGCCAGCCATGCCATAGGCCTTGGACAATGAGTGCAGCGACACGGTGTGGGCGGCGCTGCCCGGCAGCGATCCGGCACTCCAGTGGGGCTCGTCGCCGTAGACGAACTGCTCGTAGGCCTCATCGCTGATGTGAAACAGGCCGTGCAGCGCACAAAGCTGATTGATCGCCGCCAGAACCGGGGCCGGAATCACCACGCCGCTGGGATTGTTTGGTGACACGGTGACGATGGCCCGAGTGCGTGGAGTTATCGCCGCAGCCAGCCGCTCCAGATCGGGGATTAGTCCGGCCTGCACTGGCACCGGCACGGCGCCGGCCAGCTGCACCGCCATCACGTGGTTGAAATAAAAAGGCAGGGGCAGAATCACCTCGCTGGGTTCCCCTGGTGGACCCGCAGCGATCACCTGAGCCACCGCGTTGAAAGCCATGTTGCTGCCGGCTGTCACGAGCAGCTCAGCCCCATCAAGATCGAGGCCGTTTTCGCTGGTGAGCTTGGCGGTTATCGCCGCCAGCAGCTCAGGGTTTCCCTGCAGCGGGCCATAGCGATGCAGCTCTGGCCCCCCGGCCGCCAGGGCCCTAGCCACGGCAAGGGCTACGCCCGGCGGCGGATCCCAAGACACCATTCCCTGGGCCAGCGACAGGGTGCCGGGGGTCTGGCGCACCAGGGCAGCCAGCTCAGGAATGATTGGGCTGAGCACCTTGGCCAGTCGCAGGCTTGGGCCTGGTAGCGGGTAAGCGGGAGCGCTCACAGCCCTAAAACTCAGGGATTGAATTTGGCCGTCGTCTGCTTGACGCAAACGGCCTTGGCCTGATCCAAGCTCTGCCGTCTCCTGAGCATGCCGTCGGCAATGCACCCGCAGGTTTCGTTAACCATGCCAGCAGGGGGGGTCTTGCCTGCCTTCCTGAATTCATCCTGCATGGCGCTAGAGCACCTGCCGATGACGATCTGTTGCACCATGTTGGCTTGAGCAGGAGCCGCAACCAAAACGGCGCTAGCAAGAACAAGACAGGAGCGAAGCATGCAATGCCTAAAGCTTTCCCCATGTCCTAACACCATTGGTCGGCAACCAGAAAGCCCGCATCTCCTTATTGTCAGGCCCCGATCACTCCCAACACCATGCGCTTCGTGCTCTGGGGCACCTACTGCGATAACGCCCTCGAAAAGCGCACCCCCTACCGAGACGAGCACCTAGCGGGACTGCAGGGCCTCAAGGAGGCCGGCACCCTGATAACCCTGGGCCCAACCGAAGACAGCACCCACGTGTTTGGCATCTTCGAGGCCGACAGCAAGGAGCAGGTTGAGGCCCTGGTTAAGTCAGATATCTACTGGCGCAATGGCATCTGGACTGAGGTGCAGGTGTATCCCTGGATCCAGGCCTTCTAAAGCAACTTCAGACCTTGGGCCAATCCAGCTGGGCCTGCTGCCACACGTAGGCGGCCACCGCCTCTGCTCCCCCTTCCCCGAGCACGGCTGCATAGCCAGACATCTGGCCCTGGCCGGCGGCGGCAATCACGGCGATCCGCTCCGGACCGTCTAGGCCATTGCGCTCAAGTGCCGCCAGGCGCAGGGTTTTGCCGCGGCGAATGATGTTGCCGCCATTGACGTGACAGCCGGCGCAGTGGTTAGCAAACAGCTCGGCCCCATCCACCACAGGGGAAGCCCAGGCCGCGCCTGGGCTGATAACCAGCACCGCCATCAGAACGGTGCACCACATCAACCTGACCAACCCCAACCCCCGCAACAGCTTCTGAAGCACCGTGGGAATCCTGCTATCGGTGATTCCAGTGTGCGCCTGCAGGCGCTAAACAGGGACGTCCGCTGCCACCCGGGCCCTGGCCAGCAACTCGCCACCCCTCACCCTGCTGCACAGTGCCGACTGGCAGATCGGCAAGCCCTATGGACGGGTCAGCGATCCAGACAAACGCTCCCTGCTGCGCCAGGTGCGGCTCCAGGCAATTGGCCGAATCGCAACCCACGCAGCCGCCACAGAGGCGGACTTGGTGGTGGTTGCCGGCGATTTATTCGACTCACCCACGCCCGGAGCCGCTGATGTGAGCGCCGTGTGTGCCGCCATCGGGGCTATCCAATGTCCGGTGCTTGTGATCCCCGGGAACCACGACCACGGTGCCCCAGGCAGCGTGTGGCATACGCCTTATTTCCAGGCGGAGCAGGGGCGCCGCGCCGCCAACCTCCAGATTTTGCTGCAGGCCGCGCCCATCGAACTGGAGACCGTGGTGGTGCTGCCCTGTCCACTACTGCGTCGCACTGATGCAAGCGATCCCTGCGCCTGGCTCAACGGCCTCAACTGGGCTGAACTGCCACAGACCAAGCCCCGGTTGGTGCTCGCCCATGGCTCGGTTCACGGCTTTGGCGCCACCGACCTCGATGCTGCTGGCGAAACAGACGACGACAACCCCGGAGATGCCAGCAACCGACTTCGGCTGGAAGGTGCCTGGTTGGAGCAGGTGGACTATGTGGCTCTAGGCGACTGGCACGGCCTAAAACGGGTATCCGAAAAGGTTTGGTATTGCGGCACCCCGGAACCAGATCGCTTTCCCCGCAGCGCCGATTACCGTTCCGGCCAGGTTTTACAGGTGCAGCTTGGGCGGGGCGTGGTGCCCCAGGTGACCCCATTAATCACCGGAACCCTGGGCTGGCATCCCCTACGCATCCAGCTCCAGCAGGACAGCGACCTGGAGCGTCTGGAGGTTCAGCTAGATGCTCTGCTCGGCGGGCGCATCGGCAGCGACCTGCTGCTTCTAGAGGTGGGGGGCAGCCTCAGCCTGGCTGGCCATCGCCGCTACGCAGAGCTGCTGGAGCGCCTGGATGCCCAGCTGCTGCGCCTGAAGCTGCGCGGGCGCTGTGAAGCCGCGCCAGGCGAAGCCGAACTGGCCGAGCTCACTCAGCGCCCCGGTGATCCCCTGGTGGCCCGGGTAGCCCAAGAGCTGCACCGCTGCCTGGAGGCCCCTGGCAGCACCGACCCCTCGGTGGTGCGCCTGGCCCTCAGCGAGCTGCATCAGACCGTTGCCCAGTTGCAGGCCTGAGCATGCGCCTGCTCCACGCCAGCCTGCGTCAGGTGCGCCAGCACCAGCAGCTCGAGCTCCAGTTCGACCCCCGCTTCACCCTGCTGGGCGGCGCCAATGAGGCGGGCAAAAGCACCGTGGTGGAGGCCCTGCACAAGGTGCTGTTCCTTAAGGCCAGTGCCACTGGCCGGGCGGTAGACGAAATGCGCTCCCGCCTGCACAGCGGCCTGCCCGAGGTAGAGCTGGGCTTTGAGGCGGCCGGCGCCCGCTGGGAGCTGCGCAAGCGCTTTTCAGGGGCAAGTGGCACCTGCCAGCTGAGCAGCGATGCCGGCCTGGCCCTGCGGGGGGCAGCGGCGGAGGAGCAGCTGGCCCGGCTGCTGGGGGTGGACGGGCCGATCGAGGGCCGGCGCCACAGCCAGTTGCCCTTGCGCTGGGCCCACCTCTGGGTGCGCCAGGGGGAGGCCGGCGCCAACCTGCTGGGCAGCCCCAGCGAGGCCTACGACGTTGAACAGCTGGTGCAGCAACTGCAGCAGCGAGGTGCTGCTGCAGCAGCGCTGGAATCTCCCCTCGACCGCCTAGTTGGCGACCAGCTGCAGGCCCGGCTCGACCAGCAGTTCACGGCCACCGGCAAGGTGAGGGCCGGCTCCCCCCTGGCCGAAGCCCACCAGCGCTGCGCCGAAGCCCTGCTGAGCCTGAAGCAGGCCAAAGGCCACCAAGCGGAGCTGGAAGCGGCCATGGAGGAGCTGGGCCGGTTAGAGGATCGATTGCAGCTGATCGAAACCCGGGAGCGGCCGCAGTTGCAGCGGGCTCTCCAGCTTGAGGCCCAGGTTCGGCTGCGACGAGCCCAGGTTGAGCCCCTGCGCCAGCAACTGGCCAACCTTGAACAGGCCCAGGCCCAGTTGCAAGCAGTGCAGCAGCAGCTCAGCGAACTGGGGGCCAAGCAGCGGGACTGGCAACTGCAACGCACCAGCCGGCAACAGCAATTCGGCAGCCTGGAAGCCGACTGCCAGGCCTCAGATCAGACCTGGCAGGAGCTAACCAGCCTGCAGCAGCGCCTGGTGGAGCGCCTCGACCTGGCCCAGCAACTGCTGGATCTGGACAACCTCGAGCGGGAGGGCCAGCAGCTGGCCGAGCATCAACAACAGTTCCAGCGGCTGCAGCTCCAGGCGGAGCGGTGCAAGCAGAGCCTCGCCCAGCTGGCCCCGATCGATGCCGCCGCGGTGAAGGCCCTGCGCCAAGCCGAGCAGCAATGGGCCCAGGCCGAAGCCCGCAGACAGGCCATGGCCACCGCGATCA
>CAZKER010000133.1:0-6154 GCA_964551845.1 uncultured Cyanobium sp. | reverse complement strand
TTTGGTTTTGGGGGCGGTGGCCTGTTCGGCTTTCTGGTGCTGATGGCAGTTGCCGGTCTGCTGCTCAATGCGGTGCGTGGTGGAGGTGGCGGCCAAGGGCCGGCCTTGGCTGGTAGTCGCGGCGCCGACCTGGCTGGCAGCGGCCGCCCCGATGGCCCCGTAACGATCAGTCAGTTGCAGGTGGGGCTGCTGGCTTCAGCCCGCCAACTTCAATCCGATTTGCGCCGCTTGGCCGGCAGCGCTGACACCAGCCATTCGGCCGGTCTCCAGGCCTTGCTTCAGGAGACCACCTTGGCCCTGTTGCGTCACCCCGACCTCTGGGTTTATGCCAATTCAGAGGTGGGTCAGGTGCCGTTTGCCAGTGCCGAATCCACCTTCAATCGCCTCTCGATGACGGAGCGCAGCAAGCTGCAGCGTGAGGTCACCACCAATGTGGGCGGCAAGCGCTTCAGCGATACCAGCGTGGCTGCTGGTGATAGCGATGCCAGTAGTGATTTCATCGCCGTCACCCTGCTAGTTGCAAGCCGCAATCGGATTGCCCTTAAGGGTTCTGGCAGCGCCGACCAAGTGCGTGATTCCCTGCAGCAGCTGGGCGCCGTAGGCGCTGGTGACCTGCTGGCGATCGAGGTGATCTGGCAGCCGGAAGGAGCGGGCGAAGTGCTCAGTACCGAAGAACTACTGACTGCCTACCCCCAGCTGCAGCACCTTTAGGACAACAGCTGTGTCGGCTCAACTCTCCTGGGTCCGGGCTGCTGAGCGCCCAGATCTGCAGCCCAGAATCCGCAGGGCCGCCATGGCTGCGCCGTAACCGTTGTCGATGTTGACCACCGTGAGCCCGGGTGCGCAACTGGCCAACATGCCGTGTAGGGCGGCCACACCGCCAGCGCTTACGCCGTAGCCCACCGCCACCGGCACGCCGATCAAGGGCTGGGGCAGCAGCCCGGCCAGCACGGTGGGCAGGGCTCCCTCCATGCCAGCGCAGGCAATCAGCACATCTGCATGACGCAACTCCTCGAGTCGCTCCAGCAGCCGGTGCAGGCCAGCGACACCCACATCCAGCACCAGCTCGGTGGCGATCCCATGGCAGGCCAGGGCCAGCTGGGCCTCGGCCGCCACCGTGAGATCGCTGGTGCCGCCGCTCAGCACTGCCACTCGCCCGCGCCGGGGATCTGGGCTTGGTAATAGGCCTGCGGTGAGACAGCGGGACAGGGGATGGTGCTGCAGAAGCCAGGTCTGCCCTCGCTTCGGCCCAAGTAGCGCTGCTACGGCGTCAGCCTTCTCAGGGGAGATGCGGGTGACAAGCGCCAGCTCTCCTGCGGCATGCAGCTCCTCGAGAATTCGGCCGATCTGTTCGGCACTTTTGTGCTCCCCCCAGATCGCTTCCACCATCCCCAGTCGCTGACGGCGGCCGAGGTCGAGCCGATGTTCCGGGCTGTCGCTCATAGCCGCTCCCACACCATCTCCACCAGTGCCGGTGTCACCCAGAGGCTGGCGTGCTGCTGGCCCCAGGCCAGTTCGCTTTCCAGAGCGGCTTGCTCTGCGGCGCTCCAGCGGCCGGCAGCGGCGAGCTGGGCGGGGTAGCTGCTGAGGAAATCCAGCAGCTGGGGAAGGCGCTGGGCCACATCGGGGTCGCCGCCGTGTTGGCGCCAGCGCTGGATGCAGCGCTCCACGAACAAGGCGAGCTGGCCGCCTTTGGGATAAAGGCCGAAGGTGTCCCACTGCAGGTATTCGTGCAGCACCAGCCGGCCGCCGGGCCGCAGCGCCATTGCCAGCCGATCCAGCAACGGCTCCAGCCTGGGCAGAAACATCGCCACCCAGCGGCACCAGGCCCCATCCCAGCTGCCCGCCCCCAGGGCCCCATCTGGCTCACTGGCCGAGTCCAGGTCCTTTGCCAGATCCCCCAGCTGGGGGATCACCTGAACCAGCTGCCGCTGCTGGCACTCCTGCCGCAGGTTCTGGAGGTAGGCAGGAGCACTGTCAATCGCCAACACCTGGCCATTGGCCCCCACCAGTTCGGCCAGATCAAGGCTGGCGAAGCCTGGGCCGCAGCCGATATCCAGCAGTCGCTGGCCGGGTCCGAAGCCGGCCCGATCCCAACCAGACAGCATGGTTTGGCGCCAGATCCCGTGCTGGCGGCCCAGCCGGGCGCGCTCTTCGGCATGGCTGCCCAGCACATAAGTGGCCTGGGCCGCTCTGGAGCGGCTCATGGCGGTAGCAGCTCGCCTTCAAACACCAGCGGGAAGGGGTTGCCTTGCGGTTGCCCGGTGGCCGCCTGGGCTAACTGTTCAAAGCGCTCCTGGACCGCTTGCACCTCTTGCGGCGAAATCGCCTTCCAGTGCTCGCGATCGGTCCAGCGGATCAGCAAGGTGCCCTCCTCGGTGGCGGGGTCCCATAGCAGCTGGCGATCGATAAAGCCCTCCTGCTGGGCCAGCCAAGGCTCCCAACTGCCCTTTTCCGCCTCGATCCAGGCTTGGCGCGCTGCGGCTGGCACCCTCACGCGCAGGTGCTCTACCACCGCCACGTCGAAAGCGGCATTGGGGCCCTGGTTTGCCGCTTGCACCGCCCCGGCCTGGCTGGAGAGCAGCACCAGCATTACCACCAGAATCAATATCGATTGCCCAAACTTAGAAAAGCTGGAGCGCCAGAGGCGGCTCATGGCTTCTGCAGCAGGGCCACGGCGTGGCAGGAGATGCCCTCTTCGCGGCCTTCCGCCCCCAGCTGTTCGTTGGTGGTGGCTTTGACGCCTACCTGATCTGCTGTCATCCCCATACGCGCGGCGATGGCTGAACGCATTGCGGTGATGTGGGGCTTGAGCTTGGGCCGTTCGGCCACCAGCACAGAATCCACGTTCACCACGCTCCAGCCTCGCTCCATCACCAGGGCCACTACCTGCTCCAGTAGCTCCAGGCTGTCGGCCCCCTGCCACTGGGGGTCGTCTGGGGGAAAGTAAAGGCCGATGTCACCCAGGGAAAGGGCCCCCAGTAGGGCATCCATGATTGCGTGCACCAGCACGTCGGCATCGCTGTGGCCATCAAGTCCCAGGCCGGCGGGATGCTCTAACCGCTGGCCGCCAAGGATCAGCGCCCGACCCGGCACCAGCCGGTGGATGTCGTATCCGTTGCCAATGCGTAGTTGCATGGAGTGGGAGTGCTTGGACTCAGTCTCCCCCAGGGATCAATCTTCATCAGGCACCAGCACCTGCAGCTGGTTGCCGTCGCGGCCCAGCACGGTCACTTTCATGCCTTGGCTCAGGGCTTGGCTGCTGCCCAGGTTGACGGCTCTCCAGCTCTGGCCGTGCCAGCTCACCCGGCCCGCATCGCTGCCGCTGAAGCCGCTGATCACCGTGGCGGTTTCCGCCGTCGGCAGGCTGCGGTGCCGCTGTCGCGCCGACCAGCGCCGCAGCCCCAACACCCCCAGGCTGGTGAGGCTCGCCAGCAGCCCCAGCTGCAGCAGCGCTGGCAGGGGCAACCAGGCCGTCAGCGCTGACAACACCAGTGCCACCATCGCCGCCGGCAACAGCCCATCCACTTCGGCACCCGCCATTGCAAGCAGCAGCAGGCCGGTGGCCAGCAGCAGCCAGAGGAGCGACACGGGAGCCATGGCGGCGCGGCGGGCGTGGGTGGTTCGGCTTGTCCATGCTGACTAGCGTTGGTATTTCATGCCTGGATTCCTGCCGTGGAAGCTCTGCTTTCCTTACCCGCCCTGGCGCTGATGGCCCTGCTGGGGGTGAGCAGCGTCAAGGTCACAAGCGGTGGCCAATCACGGTTGGTCGAGCGCCTCGGCAAATACGACCGCCAGCTGCAGCCGGGGCTGTCGCTGGTGCTGCCGGTGCTGGAGAAGGTGGTGAGCCATGAATCTCTTAAGGAGCGGGTGCTCGACATCCCGCCCCAGCAGTGCATCACCCGCGACAACGTCGGCATCGAGGTGGATGCGGTGGTGTACTGGCAGCTACTGGAGCACGCCCGGGCCTACTACGCCGTCGACAACCTGCAGGCGGCGATGGTGAACCTGGTGCTGACCCAGATCCGCGCCGAGATGGGCAAGCTCGACCTCGACCAGACCTTCACCACCCGCAGCGAGGTCAATGAGACGCTGCTCAATGAGCTTGATCAGGCCACCGATCCCTGGGGGGTGAAGGTAACCAGGGTGGAATTGCGCGACATCCAGCCGTCCCGTGGCGTGCAGCAGGCGATGGAGCAGCAGATGACTGCTGAGCGGGAGAAACGGGCGGCAATTTTGCGCTCGGAAGGCGAGCGCGATTCTCAGGTGAATGCGGCCCGTGGCCGGGCTGAAGCACTGCTATTAGATGCCGAAGCCCAGGCCAAGCAGCAGACCCTTTTGGCCCAGGCGAGGGCCGATGCGGCTAGTCGGCTGGCAGAGGCGATGCAGGCCAATCCCCAGGCCGCGGAGGCGATGCGCTTGCTACTGGCCGGCGACTGGATGGCCATGGGCGAGCAGATGGCCAAGGCGCCTGGAGGCAGTGTGTTGATGGTTGATCCCCAAAGTCCTGCTGCCCTGCTCACGGCGTTGCGGGGTCTGCAGCAGGGTTAACACGGGATGTGATCTTTGTTTTGGGCCTGCCAGCGGGCGAAAAGATCGGGGCGGCGTGCAGCCGTGCGCTGCTGCTGTTGCTCGGCCCGCCAGCGGGCGATGGCGCCGTGGTCGCCGCTGCGCAGCACCGCAGGCACCTCCAGCTCCCGGAAGTTGGCCGGCCGGGTGTAGTGGGGGTGCTCGAGTAGCAGGGCGCTGTGGCTCTCCTCCTCCAGGCAGGCCTCGCTGCCCACTGTGCCGGGCAGCAGTCTCACCACGCCGTTGATGATCACCGCCGCCGGCAGCTCGCCGCCGGTGAGCACGAAGTCGCCGATCGACACCTCCTCATCGGCCAGGTAGCGGATGCGTTCATCGAACCCCTCGTAATGGCCGCAGATCAGCACTAGCTGGTCGTAGCCCGTGGCCCAGCGCCGCAGATCGGTCTGCTGCAGTGGGTTGCCCTGGGGGCTCATCATCAGCACCCGCCGCCGCGGCAGCACCGGGATCGCCTCCACCGCCGCAAACACCGGCTCTGGTTTGAGCACCATGCCGGCGCCGCCGCCGTAGGGCTCGTCGTCGACTTTGCGGTATTTGTCGGTGGCGAAATCGCGGGGGTTGTGGGTATGCAGCGCGGCGATGCCGGCAGTAAAAGCCCGCCCGATCACCCCCAGGCCCAGCAGCGGCGCAAAGGCCTCCGGCGCCAGGCTCACCACATCGAGGCGCATAGGTTCAGCTCACAGGTGCGGCGGGCCGGCTCACCCGGCGGATTTCGGAACTGAAGCTGGCTCGGCCGGGACTGCCATCAGCGCCGGTTTCCACCGTGGAGCGCAGCCTCAGGTTGGGCTTGGTAAACCAGATCCGCTCGCGCACTTCCCCGCCATCGGCCGTGATCAGAAGCTCCAGGCTGCCGTCTGGCCACAGCTGCCAGCGGCCCGCTTGATCGCCGCTGCGGAAGCCACCGTCAGCGCCGAAGTGCAGTTGCTGGGCCATGCCATCCTTCGGGCCAACACGTAGGCCGCCGGGCCCACCAGGGGCCTCCGGCTCCAAAAAGGTCACCAGCAGTTCGCCACGCTCACTGCTGTGCCAGGCGTCGCCGTCTGCATCGATGTCTGTTTCGATGTCGTCGTCGCTAGTGCTCACAGCGCCCAAGGCAAACTTGCTGCGAAGGCTCATCCATTCGCCGGCGCAGAGGCGCAGAAAGCCGCCAATCTCCTCGGGCGGAAAAGGGGGCTGGTCGCTGTTTTGGTCGTTCATAACCCGATTCTCTCAGTCCCCGCGGTATCCCAGCTCGCTCAGGCGCGCGGCGCTGCGGCGCCAATTCGGCACCACCTTCACGAACAGCTCCAGGTACACGGGTCCATCGATCAGTTTCTGCATCTGCTGGCGGGCGCCGCTGCCGATCTCTTTAAGCATCCGGCCACCCTTGCCGATCAGGATCCCCTTCTGGCTGCTGCGCTCCACCAGCACCGTGGCCAGCACGGCCGTGCGCGGACCGTCGTCGACGATGCGCTCGATCTGCACCGCCACCGAGTGGGGAATCTCCTCGCGGGTGTGGTGCAGCACCTGCTCCCGGATTAGTTCCGCCAGCAGAAGTTGCTCCGGTTGGTCACTCACCGCATCCGGC
>CAZKER010000132.1:0-3462 GCA_964551845.1 uncultured Cyanobium sp. | reverse complement strand
CTCGGGAACGAGCAACCGTGTGATGACAAGCCCTGACGGGATCACCTGGACCGCGCGAAGCTCCGCGGCTGATAACGGGTGGCACTCGGTGACCTGGGCGAAGGAGCTGGGGCTGCTGGTGGCGGTGGCGTTCTCGGGAACGAGCAACCGTGTGATGACAAGCCCTGACGGGATCACCTGGACCGCGCGAAGCTCCGCGGCTGATAACCAGTGGTACTCGGTGACCTGGGCGAAGGAGCTGGGGCTGCTGGTGGCGGTGGCGGATACGGGAACGGGCAACCGTGTGATGACCTCACCCCCTTAAGAGTCATGACCTACAAAACAGGCGATCGTGTCCGAAGACTGGAAGCCCGCGCTCAGGTGGGCGCTGTTGTCCTCACTGCTGAAGAAGGTTGGAAAGGGCAAACGCTCGAGCTCAGCTACGACGAAGGCGGGACAGGATGGTGGCCGTCGAGCGCAGTCGAACCGGACGATGCCAGCTGAAGAGCAGAAGCGCGAAAAACGCCAGCTCAAACGCGACACCCCCGACCTGCCCCAGATGCCCCGTGCCCTGAAGTACGCCTGGGGCGTTGGCGTCACCCTGCTGATGGGCTTGACCCTCGTGCTCGACAGCGGCTCGGCCTGGATGCCCCTGGTGCATCGCGCGATCGACCTTCTGCAAAACCAGAGCGCCCCTATCGAGAACAGGTGAGATACCACCCGGTGCGCGGGCCCTCCACCTCCCAGCGGGGCTGCCAGTTGCGCCAGCTGTATTGGAGGTAAGCGCCGCTGGTACCCCAGACGTAGCCGCCGGTCACCAGCAGAGCCTCCCCGTAGGGGTCGTGCATCAGCACGCCCTGCTGCCAGGTGCCGACCGCCACGCTCCAATGCCCGCCGCCGCTGGGTTTGCTGATGTGACCCTTGTGTAGCCAGCCAACGGCCACGGGGCGTCCGGCCGCCAGCTCCCGCAGCAGATCGACGCGGGTCCCGTTAGTCCAGAGATGAGACTTCAACCCCAGGTGGCGCAGCGCCTGCAGCTGAGCTTGTGCGCTGGTGGTGTCTCCGTAGCCGCTCCTGATCTGGTTGTATTCGTCGTCGCTGCGGACGCGTCCATGAAACCGCGCGAGCATGGCGCAGGAGCTCGAGAAACACTCCCGCCACCCGCTGCCGCTGCGGTTATCAAGTTGCGACTCAAACGCAACTGACAGACGGATCAAATCCATGGGTAGCAGCAGATAGGTTGCAGAAGTACAGCACGCTCCCACAGGTGCGCGGCTGTCCAAAAAAAACGGGGCTCAGGACAACCCGGAGCCCCGCTCACCGCGAAGGTCTCGATTATGTCTCACCCTGAGAAACCAGTAATAGAAAGCTGCGTACCTGTGTCTACATCAGGAGCGCTATGTCCAAAACCGCTATCTGACAGGCTTTTGGCGCTGCAGGAACGCAGTGTCCAGCTGCAGAGTGCTGATGAGACTGGGCGCCCCGATACGCGCTCACCTGAAGACCCGTGGCATAGCGAGGGCTACCTGATCAAGTGCCTGGTTCGGATGCACGGCTGGGCCCACCTCGAGGCTGGCGTTCTCCGCCGCTTCAAGCGGGGTTGAGCTGATGCCATCTCGAATCACCGTGATGAGCAACGCAGCCAGAAAGCGTCGCATCGATCGTCTAGTGCACCAGCTGACCGGTCTTGAGCTGTCTATGCGCGCTGTGTCCGCCGCTTTGCTCGAGCTGACCGAACCGGGCGACGATCTACACGTCGAGGTGATCCGGTTGCTCCAGGCCCTCGACGGCTGAGGGAATGGGGCTAAGCGCTGACCTTCTGGCTCTGGGCCCTGCCCTCGAGCCAGAAGAAGCGCAGTGGGGGGATCCCGAGCTGCCGACGGCGCAGCTCTGCCCCCGGCTGCGAACGACCTACTCGCCCCGCGCCAGCTGGGTGGAGTGGAAGGGCTTCGGGGCTGAGAAGGCGCCCTCCATGCCGGAGTGGGCGCGGGTTTGGGATTGCGGGCCGACAGCGGAGGCCCTGGGCTTGTCCCTCGCCCCAAATTCGGAACGGCCCGACCGATACGGCCTGAACGGTCTCCCGGCCAAGGGCCGGAAACAGGTATGGCGGGCCCTGGCCCTGCTGGAAGAGATGCGGCCGTTGCTCAGCTTCTGGACGATCTCACTTCCCAGCGAATCACTGACCGCTCTCGACCGGGCTGGGACTCTCCCGGCCTTTCAGGATCGAGTGAGACAGGAGCTAAGCCGACTGCTGAAAAGGGCAGGGCTCCCGGATCTGGTTGTGGGAGTGGCAGAGCTTCAACCAAAACGCTCACGCGTAGAAGGTCGACCCTGCCCCCATTGGCACATCGTCTTTCAAGGGCGGAAAACGCGAGGCAGCGCGTGGGCTCTGTCTCGAGAGCAGCTAGACGGCGTGATAGCCGCGGCGCTAGCCAGCGCAGGAGTTCGCGCGCCTGATCTCCGTTCAGCAGGGAACGTGCAGCAGGTGAAGCGCTCAGTTCGGGCATACCTCTCCAAGTACATGACGAAGGGCTCAGGAGACTGTGCCGAATGGGTTGGTTCTTCGCACGAAAACCTGATCCCGCATCAGTGGTGGTTTTGGACGCGCCGGCTGCGCAGCTGGGTGCTCGAGCACGTCTTCCCGATCGCGTTCCCGTTCCTGGCCTGGGTCCACCTCCACCGCCAGGAGCTCGAGGAGCTGGGGCTGGCCCGGTGGCGGCTGCTGGATCTGCCAGACCCGCGGGCCCCGCTCACCTATGAGATCAACTGGCTGGAGTGCGCCAACGTCGGGCAGATCGTCTACTTGTGGCAGACAGATTCCTGGGACGCAGAATGGCTGCGTCAGTCTCGTTTGAGTCTCAAGTGGCAGCCCTAACCCTCGCCAGCATCCCAAGCAATATCAACACCTACGAACGGCTCGCCGTGTGGGCCATCCAGTGTTGTCAGTCCATCGCCAACGGCCAGGAGGCCAACGTGGTGGCCGGCGCTGAGTCGGTGCCCACCGCTCAATGCCAAGTAGCCGTCACCGCCGACAACCTCGACCGCTTCATCCTTACGGCCTACATCCCCCTGAACCGAAACGAGCTGAACAGCAGCACGGCGAAAACCTGGATGGCAGCTAACGACATCGCTTCTGCCGCGCCCCACGCCAACCTGCTTAGCAACTGATGACGGTGACCGTCCGGCCGATCCCGAAGCGGACCTACCAAAACGGAATCCGACCGTTCCGGCCGGTGGTCCCCGCCAACAACATCAGGCCGTACACGCTCAAGACGTGGCGGCCGCCGGTGCCAGAGCCCCTGCCCCCCGCGCCGCTGCTTGGCCCGAAAGAACTGCTAGCCCTCGGGGTTGTGGTGGGGGGTCAGTTGCTTTCCAGGCTTTCGCAGCTGTGGGGCCTGTTCGCGTCGCGGCCGCCGACTGGCACACCAGTGGCCAACCCGCTCGGCCTCAACCTGGCAGGAACCATTCCAGCATCGGGCAACA
>CAZKER010000131.1:0-4369 GCA_964551845.1 uncultured Cyanobium sp. | reverse complement strand
AGCACCTGGGCCGGAGCGGCACTGGCCTGGAACACAGTTGTGGGAGCAGCGCTGGGCAGGTTGCGGCGTACCTCCAAGCGGAAATCGTCTCCTTCGAGCTTCAACTCCTGGATGTCACTCTCGCCGAGCAGGGCGAGAAGGTGCTGAAGCTGGTCGTGGTTGAGCTGCATGGCGATCAGTTCTCCCTTCCCAGATAGCTGTCGGTACGAGTGTCGATCTTGATTTTCTCGCCTATCGACAGGAACAGGGGCACCATCACCTGGGCTCCTGTTTCAACAATCGCGGGCTTAGTGCCGCCGGTGGCGGTGTCGCCCTTGACGCCCGGATCGGTCTGCGTGATCGCAAGCACCACCGAGTTGGGTAGCTCCACCTCAAGGGGTTTGCCGTTCCAGGCCACCACATTCACTTCCATGCCCTCCTTGAGGTACTTGCGACTGTCCCCGATCTGTTTGGCGGTCAGACGGGTTTCCTCATAGCTGCCCATGTCCATGAACACGTAGTCGTCGCCCTCCATATAGGTGTGCTGGAGGGTGCTCTTTTCGAGAATGGCCTGGGGCAACATCTCGCCAGCGCGGAAGGTCTTCTCAACGACGTTGCCGCTCTGCACCGCCTTGAGCTTGGTGCGCACAAATGCTGATCCCTTGCCGGGCTTGACGTGCAAAAACTCAACGACCCTCCAGACCTGGCCATCCAGCTCAATTGAGGTACCGGTTCGAAAGTCGTTGCTGGAGATCATTCCGGCGGTTCAGATCTGGAGGATTGTAAGGCTGGCTACCGGAACGGGCCCCCCAGTGACCATTCCAGGGACCCTGAAGTTGTGCCAAAGTCCGCTCAACGACAGGGTGTTGCCATGGCACGGGGCCAATCCAGCTGGGCGAATTACTCAACGTGGGTGAGCTGGTGTGCCCGCGTGGCCTGCCTGATGCTGGTTGTTCTGCTGGCTGCCCCCGCCAGCTGGGCTGCCCTGCCCCAGGGCAACGCCGTAACCGACCCGGCGGCACTGCTGCGCAATGCCCTGCCAATCCAGGCACCCGACCTGCAGGACCTGCAGCATCGCCTCGAGGCCACCAGCGACGACCTGCGAGCCAAGCGCTGGGCTGCCCTATCCAGCGCTGTGCGGCGCTGCAGCTCCTTGCTGAGCACCCGCAAAAAAGCCATCCTCGAAGGCTTCGATACCCCATCGAAAGCAGAGGCAGCGGCCCTGCTGGAGCAACTGGAAGGGCAACTGCAGGTGCTTGCCGCCACAACCGAAAGCCAAGAGCGTGACCCCTTCCTGGCCGCACGCCGCGAAGCCCTCAACAGCATCGGCCAAGCCGAAGACCTGCTGGTTGGGCCCTTCCCCTATGAAATTCCGGCTGAATTTGCTGAACTACCGCGCCTGCTGGGCCGAGCAACCGTGCAGCTCACCACCACGAAGGGTGACCTGACAGCGGTAGTAGATGGTTACAACGCGCCGCTTACCGCCGGCGCTTTTGTTGATCTGGTGCAGCGCGGCTTCTACGACGGCCTGCCCTTCATCCGCGCCGAAGACTTTTACGTGCTGCAAACCGGCGATCCGGCGGGACCAAACGATGGCTACATCGACCCGAAGACCAAAACGGAGCGCCAAGTGCCATTAGAGATCAAGGTGCCGGGCCAGAGCGAGCCCTTTTACAACCAAACCTTCGAGGACCTGGGCATGTTCAAGGCTGCCCCGGAACTGCCCTTCTCCACCAAGGGCACCCTGGGCTGGGCCCACTCCGATGAAGTACTGAACGACGGCTCGTCCCAGTTCTTCCTCTTCCTGTTCGAACCAGAACTGACCCCTGCAGGCCTCAACCTGATCGACGGCCGCTACGCCGCCTTTGGCTACGTAGTTGATGGCTTTGATGTTCTCGAAGAACTCACCGCCGATGACGGCATCGTCAAGGCTCGAGTGCTATCGGGAAGCGAAAATCTTCAGCCCCACGGCTGAGCTTATATCTCTATATTTTGCCTTCCGGAAGATCTCCAGGCTAAGCATAAAAAAGCCGCCCCTTTGGGGCGGCCTGGAACTTATTCACTTAGCCAAGCTCACTTCCACTGCTTGGCTACGATTTCGGCCAGATCAACAACGCGCTGGCTGTAACCCCACTCGTTGTCATACCAAGCAATGACCTTCAACATGTTGCCACCCATCACTAGGGTGAGCTCGGAGTCAATGATCGTTGATTCATCGGTACCGGCATGGTCGCTTGATACCAGGGGCAGATCGCAATACTTGATGATGCCCTTCATGGCATTTTCCGATGAGGCCTTGAGCACAGCGTTCACCTCCTCCTTGGTGGTGTCGCGACTGATATCAAGCACCATGTCCACCACTGAAACGTTCGGAGTAGGCACCCGCATGGCGATGCCGCTGAGCTTGCCCTTCATCGGCGGATAAACCAACGCCACAGCCTGGGCTGCGCCGGTACTGGTAGGCACGATGTTGACCGCAGCTGCTCTGGCACGGCGCAGGTCGCGGTGGGCAGCGTCCAGGATGCGCTGGTCACCGGTATAGCTGTGGGTAGTTGTCATCGTGCCTTTAACGATGCCGAACTCCTGATCCAGCACCTTCACCACAGGCGCCATGCAGTTGGTGGTGCAGCTGGCGTTGCTGAGGATGTCCCAGTCTTCATGGCGGTATTGATCGGCGTTGACTCCGACTACAAACGTGCCAACTTTTGCGCCTTTGCCGGGTGCAGTAAGAATCACTTTTTTAGCGCCGGCTTCAAAGTGCTTGCTAGCGCCAACGTCGTCGTTGAATACACCAGTGGACTCGATCACCAGATCCACGCCCCATTCCTTCCAAGGAAGGTTGGCTGGGTTGCGGTCGTAGAAGGTTTTGATCGTCTTGCCGTTAACAACAATCGTGTCAGATGTAGTCGTCACCTCCACATTGCGGAGGGGGCCCAGCATCGAGTCGTACTTGAGCAAGTGAGCGTTGGTGTTGGTATCTCCGGAGCCATTGATGCCCACCAATTCGATACCAGTATTCGCACCGCGGCTGAGCCAGCAGCGAGTGAAGTTGCGACCAATCCGGCCAAATCCATTGATCGCAACGCGCAGAGTCATGGCCGATTGCGGCAAAAGCCGCTAGCGAAGGTGGTTTTGGCTGCTAATCATACAGAAATTGATCCGCGGGCTCCCCTTGCCGACAGGCACCACGCCATGGACCATGCGCAGACGTGCAGCAACTCGTAAAGGTTTACGGGCTGTTGTCAGCTTAATTTTGTACTGATCTGAACTCTGATTTGAAGTTGCCATTGGCGCCCCTGCTCGATCGTCACCAACCGCTCCACTTCATTGGGGTTGGCGGTATCGGTATGTCTGCCATAGCAGGGATCCTGGCGGAACGGGGCTACGCGGTGAGCGGCTCCGACCCCCGGGATCACGCCGTGCTCGACCGCCTGCGGCGGCTGGGGGTGCGGGTGTTCTTGGAGCAGAGCGCCGCCACGGTTGCTGCGATCCGCAGCGGCACCTCGCTCTCACCTCTGGTGGTGATCAGCTCGGCCGTGCCGGAGACCAATCCGGAGCTGGCAGAGGCCCGTCGCATGGGACTGGCGATCTGCCATCGCTCCGACGTGCTGGCCGCCCTGATCAACAGCCAGGACTCCATCGCCGTAGCCGGGAGCCATGGCAAAACCACCACCAGCACCATGATCGCCACGCTGCTGGCAGCAACCCAGCACGACCCCACCGCGGTAATCGGCGGCATCGTGCCGGCATTCGGCAGCAACGGTCGCCATGGAGAAGGCAGGCTGCTAGTGGCGGAGGCGGATGAGTCAGACGGCTCCCTGGTGAAGTTCCGCTCATCCCTCGGCGTGCTCACCAACGTTGAACTCGACCACACGGACCACTACCCCGACCTCGAAGCCCTGATCACCACGCTGCAAAGGTTCGCGGGCAACACAGCAAGACTCCTGGCAAACCACGACGACCCGGTGTTGCGGGAGCGGTTCGAAGCCAGCCACTGGTGGTCGATCGAAAGCGCCGCAGATGTCTCCTTTGCGGCCATCGCCCAGGAGGAGCGGGGGGACGGCACCGTTGCTGATTTCTTCGAAAACGGTGAGCTGGTGGGCCGCTTTGAACTACCGCTGCCCGGTCGTCACAACCTCAGCAACGCGGTTGCAGCCATGGCCGCCTGCAGGCTGGAGGGGGTTTCGTTTGCCGAGCTGGGCAAGGCGGTCGCCGCCCTACAGGCCCCAGGGCGGCGCTTTGATTTCCGCGGGCTGTGGCAAGGCCGGCTAGTGGTCGACGACTACGCCCACCACCCCAGCGAGGTGGCCGCCACCCTGGCCATGGCCCGACTGATGGTGGACAGCGGCCGCAGCTGTCTGCCCGTAGCGCCCCGGCGGCTGGTGGCGGT
>CAZKER010000130.1:0-2547 GCA_964551845.1 uncultured Cyanobium sp. | reverse complement strand
ATCGCCTATGGCTCCGTTTGAGGCAGATGGCCCCCTCCCTTTTGCAGATTCGGGCCCTGGAGAAGGGCGATCTCGCCGACGTGATCGCCTGGGCCCGCGCTGAACACTTCGCGCCGGGCCAGGGAGACGTAGCCATTTACCGCCACACCGACCGCCAGGGGCTCTGGGTAGGCTGCCTCAGTGAGCGTCCTATTGGCTGTATAGCAGGGGTCCGTTACAACGCGGAATACGGCTTCATAGGCATGTTTTTGGTGCAACCAGAGCACCGGGGTCAGGGGTTTGGCCGTCAGCTTTGGCAGCGTGCCCTGCAGCATCTGGAGGGCCTCAATTGCATCGGCATTGAGGCCGCCCCTGATCGCATCGATGACTACGCCAGCTGGGGGTTTGCACCGGCGTCGCCAACCCAGCGCTGGCAGCGGATTAGTGATGGCAACATTCCGCCCGCCGCTTCTCCAGAGGGCTTGAGGCTGCTTGAGGGAAGTGCCATACCCGATAGGGCCGTGCAGGCCTATGACGCCCAGCGGGAGATCAGCCCGCGGCCCCACTTTCTCGCCGACTGGCTGCACCATCCAGCCGGCACTGTGCTGGCCCTGATCGGCCCGGATGGCTCATGCCACGGTTTTGGCCGGATCCGGCCTTGCCTGCTGCATCGAGGTGAGGGTTGGCGGATCGGGCCCCTGCTCGCCGATACGCCTGCCCTAGCGGCCCAGCTTGTCAACGTCCTGATGGCCCGCCATGCCGGCGTGGTGTTAATCGATGCCCCTGCCGCCAATCCAGCGGCAGGGGGTCTACTGCTGCAGTTGGGCTTTGCGGTTGTCGCTGAGACGCTGAGGATGTACCGGGGCAGCTTGCCGGCGGTACCCCTCGGTGATGTCTACGGGTTGGCCTGTCTGGAGCTGGGCTGAGCACGGCGGGCGGCGTGGCCTGGTTTGCTGCAGCTGGGGCGTTGAACCTGCAGGCTTGGGTGTCGCTGATTCTTTTTGCAGTGCTTGCCGCCTTAGTGATTCTGCTGGTGATGGTGGCGGTGGCGGGAAGTCTGAATCCCAGCCGCCAGGATTTTGCCTGGTTCATCAGGCTGCGACGCCCTCGCTGGCTGGTGTTTGAAAGCCTTATTCCCCTGATCTGGCTATTGATCTACGGCTGCTTCTACATTTCGGCCTGGCTTACCTGGCAGGCCAGCTGGAGCGGCCTGTGGATGGCGGCATACCTGCTGCAACTGGTGTTGGTGCAGAGCTACACACTGCTTATTTGCCGCAGCCGCAGCCTGGGCAGGGGCACTGCAATTGGCTTCGCTGGTTGGGTGTGGGGCATTGCCCTAACGCTGGGCATTAGAGCCGTGAGCCCGCTGGCGGCAGCGCTATTGCTGCCCTATCTGCTGTGGAGCCCGGTGGGCACCTGGGTCACCTGGCAGATGCGTCAACTGAACCGCTGAGCCTCAGCCCACAAAACGCCCATAGAGCCAGCGCACGAAGGGGCCGATCACGGGCACGGGGCTGAAGGTCGGGCCCACGAAATCGAAGTAATCGCGGTGGTCGTCGATGCGGCCATCGGCATCGAAGTGCAGACGGGTGGCGCCGGGGTAAACGAATTCGATCCCCTTGATCTTTAAGCCCATGTTCCATTCCACAAAGCCGGTGTCGCCGCTGATAGCGATAGCGAGGGGCTCGAGAAATACGTCATCGCAACGCTGCAACAGCCCTTCCTGGGCCCGGATGTAGGCGTCGATGCCGTTGTGTTCCTGGGTTGGGTCCTGAAAATGCACGGCCGGGTTGTAGGCATCACGCCATTGCTGATCCCGCGGAGCTGGGGCTCCGTAGGGCTTGGTGAAAAGCTGGCGCAGGGTGGCTTCGCTGGGCATGGTGAAGATCTGGGCGTCTTTGCCCAAGGATGGCCTAGTAGGAGCTGCTGGCGCTTATCGCGACTCGCGAGCCACGGCTAGGGCGGCCAGCAGGCCACCGCCAAAACCGCTGAGATGGCCGATCCAGCTCACACCAGGCGGCGAAAAAATCGGCAGCAGGCTTGGCAGCACCCCCGCATAGGTGACCAGGGCCAGCACCGATAGGAGCAAGGAGAGGGGCCGTTTCTCCAGCCAGCCGATCAGCAGCAGGTAGCCCAGCAGCCCATACACAACCCCGGAAAGGCCGTGGCTGCCGTTGGGCCAAAGCAGCCACACCGGAATGGCGGTGGCGTAGACACCCAACCAGACAGCCAAATAGTCGCGGCGGCCGCGCAGCAGTACCAGCCAGGAGAGCGGCAGAAAGGTGAGCGAATTTGCCAGCAGGTGGCCAAAGCCGCTGTGGCTGAAGGGTGCGGTCAGCACCCCAAGAAAGGATCCGCCGGGCGTCATCGGTAGGTTCCAGTTGCCACCGAAAACCAGCTGGTCCACCAGCTCCTGCAGCCAGGGGATCAGCAGATTGAAGCCGGCTCTGGCAATCCAGCGATCCAGGCGTTGGGGCAGAGATTGGCTCACGGCTCGTGCTTGAAGCTGCAGCGCAGCATGGCAAGGGCTTCATCGGGAAGGCCGAGCAGGCGATCCAGCCAGGGGTC
>CAZKER010000129.1:0-2436 GCA_964551845.1 uncultured Cyanobium sp. | reverse complement strand
TAGATTATTAAGCCGCATCGCGATAGCCGCTTCTTGCTGGCGAAATAGATCTTCTTCTGCACTGCGTTCCTTCAACAACTTAGCCACAAGTGCTTGCTGATCAATCGCCTGATTTTGCTGGGCAATCTGATCTCTTTGATTGAGAAATACGAGCGTAGCCACACTCGCAGAAACCACTGCCAAGCCTGCAATCCAAAGTTGCGTATTTCGTCGCACGATCCAATTTCTCTAATGCATTATGAAGCTAGAGACCTTCTTGGCAGCCGGTTGAAAATAGTGTAGCTGCCAGACATAGCCGCTGCCATATAGCTCCGCTGACCGGGTGACTTGTTATGGCGTGGCTTGTCATCACAGTGACGCAGGCAATAAAGGCTAAGCCGTATACGGTCTCGGTGGCGCTGTACATCTCCTGCACATCTGCAGCAGCCAAATAACAGGTTTAGACCCACAGTGTGATCAGGCGAGCAATGGCGTGACAGGCAACTGGATCTACTTTGGCAGTAATCCAGGCTTCCATATGCTCTGACATCAAACTCTGAACCTTGCGGACCTGATCATGAACAAGCTCCAATTCAAGGGTGAATGGCACGAGTTGAAAGGGAAACTCAGGCAGACGTTTGCCAATCTCACCGATGACGACGTGAACTACGCCGAGGGCCAAGAAGAGGAATTGCTAGGGCATCTGCAGAAGAAGCTCGGCAAGACCCAGCAAGAGATCTCTGAAATGCTCAATACCCCTTGAAGGAGCTCTTTAATCCTTTACCCTTCGCCATCCTCAACATGAATTACCAACTGCGTACTCTGCGCCAGATTGCCGCCACTTGCCTTGGCATGGCCTTCAGCTTTCTGGTCTTACTCACCGTGCCGCTCTTGAGCTCTCCCGCCCAGGCATCAAGTGCCTTGACCTTCAGCACGTCTGCCTTACCTTTGGCCGTCACAGCAGGCCGCGTCAAAGCTGACGCTAAGGAATTCGAGGGCAAAACCCAGGAATCGATTGGTAACGTCACTGGCAACAAGGGAGATCGCCTTGCCGGCAAGGCGAAGCAGGCCGAGGCCAACGTCAGAAGTGCTGTCGAAGACGTCAAGGAGAAGGCCGGAATGCGCTGAGCCAGGATCAGCTCCGGCGCCTGAAAGCGCATTGGCCCATAGGCGAACCATCGGTGAACTGCTCTCCCCTGCGGTGCACCACAGCTGACCCTGAACTCCAGCAAAACAACAGGGGAGAAAGCCGGGATTAGGCCAGGGCATGCCGCTGGGATTCGAGTTCCTCCACCAGCACCAGGCACTCGCGGATGGCGGGCAGCACCTCTTCTTGGAAGGTGATTTCCTTGCGGAACTGCCCATTCGGCTGCCAGCGATCCCGGAGCAGATGCGCAAATATCAATAGCATTATTATAAGCGCTGTGTATAAGCCATACCTGATCTGTTGGTGCGCGGCGTCGATTACGCCCTCGTGCAGGCGCTCAAAAAGCGGGCCGGCGCCCATGGCCGCAGCCAGGAAGCGGAACTGCGGACAATCCTGGCTGCTGCGCTGCTGAGCCCAGCGCGGCCCAACCTGGCGGAATTACTGACTGCCATGCCGGATGTCGGAGTGGACGCCGATTTCCAGCGCCAGAACGATCAAGCGGCGGCGGCTGTTGTTTTTGATTGACATCAACGTGATCAGCTAGGCCCGCAAGGGGCGCCGCGCTGATGCGGGTGTGCAGGGCTTCTGGGCTGCTGCAGGAGCAGTGGCTGGCTTCCTTACTTCTTCCACCAAATTGACGTCGCGGCTCGATCGAGCCCACAGCCGGCGGCGGCTCCGCGTTCATTGCCCAGGTGACGCTCTATTCCGCAACCCTGGGTGTGACGATCGGTCAGGCCTGCTACGCCACTGGCGAGAACCACGAGCGAACGGTTCTGCGGCAGCTCTAAGAGCAGGGGGCCGACTTCCTCCTGAGCGTCAAAGCCAACCAGGCAAACCTGGATCGCCAGATCCGCAGCCAGTTCCAGGTGAAGCACAAGGCTCCCCTCGCCCCCAACATATTTCGGCGGGCTTGTGAACAGAAGGCTTGGCAGCGCGAATAGCCTTAAACCACAGCTTCCCAATGCAAGACGCCCCGTGCAGAACTGGCAGCTGTGGGCCGTAGCGGCGGCGCTCTCCGCAGCCGTCACCGCACTATTGATCAAGGTGGGGGTGCAGGGGGTGGATGCGGGGATGGCCACCCTGTTCCGCACCCTGGCCGTGGCGATTGTGCTGGCTCTTGTGCTGCTGGTAAGCGGCCGGCTCGATTGGCAGGAGCTGCGTCAGCTGCCCGCTCTCAGCCTGGGCGCTCTCGCCCTCTCCGGTCCGGCGACAGGAGTGTCGTGGTTTTGCTACAGCCGCGCCCTGCAGCTGGGCCCCGTCGCTGGGGTGGCGGCACTCGACAAGCTCAGTGTTGTTTTGATCGCGGTACT
>CAZKER010000128.1:0-14829 GCA_964551845.1 uncultured Cyanobium sp. | reverse complement strand
GCCGCCACGCCGATGGTGAGCGCCTTCTATGACTGCTTTCCCTACCCAGGAGATCCCCTCCAGGACGGCCCACCGCCTGGATACAACTGGCGTTGGTGCGTCGACAGCGCCTGGGCTGCCGCCACCGGCGCCCTGCCGCCTCGCCTTGATCAAGCTGCACGGCCCTGGCAGATACTCGACGCAGGCTGCGGTACTGGGGTCAGCACCGACTACCTCTGCCACCTCAATCCCGGTGCTTCGGTCCTAGCGGTTGATATCAGCGCCGGAGCGCTGGAGGTGGCACGGGAGCGCACCCGTCGCTCTGGCGCGGCCAAGGCGGTGCGTGAGTTGCGCATTGAACAGCGCAGCCTGCTCGACCTCGCTGGCGAGGGGCCCTTCGACTACATCAACTCCGTGGGGGTGCTGCATCACCTGCGTGAGCCGGAAGTCGGTTTGCGGGCATTGGCGCGGTTGCTGCGGCCCGGCGGTCTGCTGCATCTTTTCCTGTATGCCGACGGTGGTCGCTGGGAAATTCACCGCACCCAGCGGGCCCTGACAATGTTGGCCGTGGGTTCGGGGCAGGAGGGCCTACGCCTGGGTCGCCAGTTGCTGGCCGAATTACCAGAGGAAAACCGGCTGCGCCAGCACCACGAGCGGCGCTGGGCCCTCGATACGGCTGCGGATGTCAACTTTGCAGATATGTATCTGCACCCCCAGGAGACCAGCTACAACCTGGAGCGTTTATTTGCTTTCGTGGCCTCGGCCGGCCTGGAGTTCGCCGGGTTTTCCAATCCGGAGGTCTGGTCGCTGGCGCGCTTGCTCCGTGGTGAGCTGCTGGAGCGGGCCCAGGGCCTTAGTCAGATCGCTCAGTGGAGCCTGGTGGAGGAGCTTGACCCCGACATCAGCCACTTCGAGTTCTTCCTCCGCAATGGGTCGCTGAGCCCGCCGGACTGGAGTGATGACGAAGTTCTGTTGGCAGCCCGGGGTGAGGCAAACCGTTGCCTCTGGGGCTGGCCAGCTACCTGCTTGATGGGGCCTGATCTGCTTCCCCTTGACGTCAGCCAGGAAGGACTTGCCCTGATGGCTGCCCTGGAGAGTTCGCCCGGTCTGGCCATCGGCCAACTGCCCTTGGATTGGCCGGCGGCGCAACGGATTGCCGTAGCTCGCCAATTAGTGGAGCAGAGGGTTCTGCTGCCCGTGCTCTGAGGGTGCAGGGATCCACACCGTGATAGATTCCGCGCGCCTTTTCAGGGATTTGAGCGCGCTTGTCGGTATCCCTCCCCTGCCCCCTACTCCCCGATCCCGAACCAACCGTTTCAGCGGCAGTTCAGGGTTGTGAAGTGGTTGAGCAGTCGGATGCTGCCACTTGTATCTCAACCCTGCCAGCGCTAGCCACAGATGCCAGCAATGGCATGGATGGCTATTTCCGGCTCCAACGCCGACTTCTCCTCGCCACTCTGCTGCTTTCGGCAGTGGCGGTCGCAGGAACAGCCTTTTGGGGCTCCATCTCCACGGCGTTCAGCTTGTTGGTGGGTGCTCTGGCTGGCCTTCTCTATCTGTGGCTACTCAGCCGCAGTGTCACCAAGCTGGGGGAAAACTCCCGGCGGGTCAGCAAGGTCCAGCTGTTGGTGCCGGTCGTCCTGGTGTTGCTCGCATCCCGGGTCCCCCAACTTTCGATCCTGCCGGCCCTGTTGGGCTTCCTGCTTTACAAGCCGGCGGTGATTCTTCAGGCAGTCTTCGACACCTGAATCCCCTTCCCGTTCCGTCGCCCTGGCGACCCCGAACTCACCTTCGCTGGCTCCGATGCCTCTCCTTCTCCCCTTTGCCGAACTGGAGGTTGGTCAACACCTCTACTGGCAACTTGGCAACCTCAAAATTCACGGCCAGGTCTTCCTAAGCTCCTGGGTGGTTATCGGTGCCCTGCTCGCCCTCGTAGTTGTGGGCACTCGCAAGCTGGAGCGTGATCCCCGAGGCACCCAGAACCTGCTGGAATTCGTCTGGGATTACATCCGAGATCTTTCCCGTGAACAGATTGGCGAGAAGGCTTACCGGGATTGGATGCCCTTCATTGGTACCCTTTTTCTGTTCATTTTTGTCAGCAACTGGGGCGGTGCCCTAGTTCCTTGGAAGCTGATTCATCTGCCTAGTGGCGAGCTGGGTGCTCCCACTGCCGATATCAACACGACCATTGCCCTGGCCTTGTTGGTTTCATTGGCCTATTTCTACGCCGGATTGAGCCGTAAGGGTCTGCGGTACTTCGAGTATTACGTGGAGCCTACGCCGATCATGCTTCCGTTCAAGATCGTCGAAGATTTCACTAAGCCACTTTCTCTCTCCTTCCGTCTTTTTGGCAACATCCTCGCGGATGAGTTGGTAGTTGCAGTTCTGGCATTTTTGGTGCCCTTGGTTGTGCCCCTGCCGGCCATGTTCTTGGGCCTTTTCACTAGTGCAATTCAAGCTCTGATTTTTGCCACTCTCGCCGCTTACTACATCGGTGAGGCGGTGCACGAAGAGCACCACTAGCAGCTTTTCCAGCATCTCTGCTCCGGCGGTCTGCTAAATCTCCCTCGCGCAGGTCCGGAAGCTTCCCGGGCCCATCCTTCTTAAGGATGTCCGCGGCGCAGGGTTCTATTCCCGGTCCAAAACGCGCCACAACCGCGACCCCCATCCCCCACTCCACCATGGATTCCATCACCTCCGCTGCGTCTGTTCTGGCCGCTGGCCTGGCTGTCGGCCTCGGTGCCATCGGCCCCGGCATCGGTCAGGGCACCGCAGCTGGCGGCGCCGTCGAAGGCATTGCACGTCAGCCTGAAGCCGAAGGCAAGATCCGCGGCACCCTGCTGCTGTCCCTGGCCTTCATGGAAGCGCTCACCATCTACGGCCTTGTGGTCGCCCTGGTGCTGCTGTTCGCCAACCCCTTCGCCGGTTGAGCGTCGCGTGAGTGGACGGAAGGTAGGGGCTTGTTGCCCCTGCCCTCCCAGCCTCATTAACGTCAATCCCGTCCGATCGTTCCAGCGCCCTCGCCCCAATGACCAGCTGGCTTCTGCTCGCCGAAGCAGGTGTCCCGGAGGGAGGTCTGTTTGACCTCGATGCCACCCTGCCGCTAATGGCGGTTCAGGTTGTTCTCCTTACCTTCATTCTGAATTCGCTGTTCTTCCGCCCCGTTGGACGGGCCGTGGAGGAGCGTGAGAGCTTCATCTCCACCAGCCGCGCCGAAGCCAAGCAGAAGCTGGCCCAGGCCGAACGGCTGGAAGCCGACCTTAAGGAACAGCTCAAGGATGCTCGTCAGCAGTCCCAAAAGCTGATTCTCGAGGCCGAGCAGGAGATGGATCGGCTTTATCGCGACGCCCTCGCCGCAGCTACTGCAGATGCCAATGCTTCCCGTGAGCATGCCCGCCGCGAGATCGACGCCCAGCGCGATCAGGCGATGGCTCAGCTCAATAAGGATGCCGACAAGCTCGGTGACCTGATCGTGTCCCGCTTGCTGGCCGCCTCATGACTTTTCTGTTTCCCTCCCTGCTAGCTAGTCACGGCGGATTTGGTTTCAACCTCAATCCGTTTGAGACCAATATCATCAACCTGGCGATTGTGATCGCCTGCCTTTGGAAGTTTTTGCCAGGTTTTCTGGGCAGCATCCTGGAGCGTCGCCGTGCGGCCATCCTTAATGATCTCCAGGACGCTGAGCAGCGTTTGGTTACTGCCACTTCTTCGCTGGCCGAGGCCCAGCAGGGTTTGGCTGCAGCCCAGCAAAAAGCTGAGCAGATTCGTGCCGATGGTTTAGCCCGAGCCCAGGCCCTGCGCCTGGATAGCGAAAAGCGCACGATTGAAGAAATGGCACGCCTCAAGCAGGGAGCCATGGCTGATTTAAGTGCCGAAGCAGCCCGCGTTACCGACCAGCTGCGCCGTGAGGCTGCGAACAGAGCCATTGCCCAGGCACTAGCCACCCTCCCCGGCAAGCTCAATGCAGATGCCCAGGCCCGACTGATTGATCAGTCCATCACCACCCTGGGTAAAGCCTGATGCCACTCCTCAACACGATCGCCACTCCCTACGCCGAAGCGTTGCTGCAAGTGGCTGAATCTCGCGAAGAGACTGACACTGTCGCTGAGCAGGCGAAAACCCTTCTGACAGTGCTGCGATCCAGTCCTGAGCTCAAAGCTGCTCTGGCATCACCCGTGCTTGAGCCTGAAGCCAAGAAGGCTGCATTGGCAAAGCTGTTCAACGATCAGGTCACACCAGCGGTTCAGAACTTGCTCAAGCTCCTGGCCGACCGCCAGCGTTTGCCCATGATGGAGGCAGTGCTGATGCGTTTTCTTGAGCTCTATCGGGAACTGCGCAACATCACCTTGGCAAAGGTGACATCTGCTTCAGCCCTCACCGAGGAGCAGCAAGCTGAGCTCAACCGCAAAGTGCAAGAGATTGCCGGATCGAAGTCTGTGGAGTTCGACCTTGTGGTCGACCCCAGTCTGATCGGTGGCTTCATCGTCAGCATGGGCTCCCAGGTTATTGACGCCAGCCTTTCTGGTCAGGTGCGCCGCCTCGGACTGGCGCTGGCCCAGGTGAGTTAGCTCCTCTGCCCGCCCAATCTTCCGGAAGCTCCTTCCTCCGGTCGCCCCCTCCCCGCTTCAAAGCCTTCCCTTCCACCAGCCCCCCTGTGGGGACTTCCTCCCATGGTTTCCATCCGCCCCGACGAGATCAGCGCCATCCTCAAGCAGCAAATTGAGGACTACGACAAGTCGGTTTCGGTCAGCAACGTCGGCACCGTGCTGCAGATCGGCGATGGCATCGCCCGCGTTTATGGCCTGCAGCAGGTGATGGCCGGTGAACTGGTGCAGTTCGAAGACGGCACCGAAGGCATCGCCCTCAACCTTGAAGACGACAACGTCGGCGTGGTGCTGATGGGGGAAGGTCGCGGCATCCAGGAGGGCAGCACCGTCAAGGCCACCGGCAAGATCGCCGCTGTGCCCGTTGGCGACGCCATGCTCGGCCGGGTTGTGAACTCCCTAGGCCAGCCCATCTTCGTTAAGGGTGACACCGCTACCACCGAAACCCGCCTGATCGAATCGATGGCGCCTGGGATCATCCAGCGCAAGTCGGTGCACGAGCCCATGCAAACGGGTATCACCGCCATCGACGCCATGATTCCGATTGGCCGGGGCCAGCGCGAGCTGATTATTGGCGACCGTCAGACGGGTAAAACCGCTATCGCCATCGACACGATCATCAACCAGAAGGGCGAAGACGTCGTCTGCGTTTATGTGGCCATTGGTCAGAAGGCTGCATCAGTAGCCAACGTGGTGGAAGTGCTTCGCGAGAAGGGAGCCCTCGACTACACCATTGTGGTGGCGGCGAGTGCCTCCGAGGCTGCAGCACTTCAATACCTGGCCCCCTACACCGGTGCGGCGCTGGCCGAATCGTTCATGTACAAGGGCAAGGCCACTTTGGTGATTTACGACGACCTCACCAAGCAAGCTCAGGCCTACCGCCAGATGTCCCTGCTGCTCCGCCGTCCCCCTGGTCGTGAGGCCTATCCGGGAGATGTTTTTTATTGCCACAGTCGTTTGCTTGAGCGTGCTGCCAAGCTCAGCGACGCCATGGGCAAGGGCTCGATGACGGCCCTGCCAATTATCGAAACTCAGGCGGGTGACGTGTCGGCCTATATCCCTACCAACGTGATTTCGATCACCGATGGCCAGGTTTTCCTGAGCTCCGACCTTTTCAACTCTGGTCTGCGCCCCGCCATTAACGTTGGT
Source organism: uncultured Cyanobium sp. (assembly GCA_964551845.1). Lineage (GTDB taxonomy): Bacteria > Cyanobacteriota > Cyanobacteriia > PCC-6307 > Cyanobiaceae > Cyanobium_A. The sequence continues at coordinate 9,097 of CAZKER010000128.1, read as the reverse complement.
ATCTCTGTGAGCCGGGTGGGTGGTGCTGCCCAGACCAAGGCGATCAAGAAGATTGCCGGCACCTTGAAGCTTGAGCTGGCTCAGTTTGATGAATTGGCCGCCTTCTCCCAGTTCGCCTCCGACCTCGATGCTGCAACTCAGCAGCAGCTCGGCAGGGGCAAGCGTCTGCGCGAGATTCTCAAGCAGCCCCAGTTCAGCCCCCTGATCCTGGCTGAGCAAGTGGCTGTTGTTTATGCAGGTGTCAAGGGCCTGCTTGATGAGGTACCAGTTGAATCCGTGGTTCAGTTCTGCCGCGAGCTGCGCGATTACCTCAAGAGCAACAAGGCCGAGTTCATCTCCAAGGTGCAGACCGAGAAGCAGCTCAGCGACGAAGCTGAAGCCATGCTTAAGGATGCAATCAACGAGGTGAAGTCGACCATGCTTGCCTCCGTTTGAGGAGGGGCATAACTAATGGCAAACCTCAAAGATATCCGCGACCGGATTGGTTCGGTCAAGAACACCCGCAAGATCACCGAGGCCATGCGCCTGGTCGCAGCCGCCAAGGTGCGCCGCGCCCAAGAGCAGGTGCTGCGCAGCCGGCCTTTTGCTGACAGACTCGCTCGCGTGCTGGAAAATCTTCAGTCACGTATGCGTTTTGAAGATGCTGATGCTCCTCTGCTTGAGCAGCGCGAGGTTGGCACCATCACCTTGCTTGCCGTTACCGGCGATAGAGGTCTCTGTGGTGGCTACAACGCCAACATCATCAAGCGCACCGAAATGCGCACTGCTGAGCTTGTCGGCCAGGGCTACAAGGTGGATCTGGTCTTGATCGGCCGCAAGGCGATCACCTACTTCCAGAACCGCGCTAATCAGTACACGATTCGCGCCACCTTCACCGGCCTAGAGCAGGTGCCCAAGGCGAGTGAAGCGATGGGTATCGCCAATGAAGTGCTGGCGGAGTTTCTCTCCGGCAGCACTGATCGTGTCGAGATCATCTTCACCAAGTTCATCAACCTGGTGAGCTCCAAGCCAGTAATCCAGACGCTGCTGCCCCTAGATCCTCAGGGTATTGCCATCCCTGAAGATGAGATTTTCCGTCTCACCACTCGGGATGGTCAGCTTGGAGTTGAGGTCGGAACTGCCACCAACCTGCAGCCTCGGTTGCCCTCCGACATTGTCTTTGATCAGAGCCCTGATCAGTTGCTCAATGCCCTGCTGCCCCTCTATTTGGAAAACCAGCTTCTGCGTTCTCTGCAAGAGGCCGCAGCTTCAGAGTTGGCCAGCAGGATGACGGCGATGAACAACGCCAGCGATAACGCCAAGGCACTCGCTAAGAGCCTCACCCTCGACTACAACAAGGCCCGCCAGGCTGCCATTACCCAGGAGATTCTGGAAGTGGTTGGTGGCTCGGCGGGTATGTCCTGAGCCCGGGGGCTGGTTTGACGATCGAGCCCCTGTTTCCGGTGGCTCTTGGCAGGGTGCAGCTCTCGCCCGATCCTCTCGATACGGCGCTTCAACTTCAGGCCTTGCACGAGCTGCGGGGCCTGGCCAGCTCTAATCCCGATCCTGGCTGTGCCTGGACCGGTGATCTGAACGGCGTCTGGCAGTTACAGCGTCATCCGGCGTTCGCGCCACTGATTTCTGTCTTGACAGGCCATGCAGAGGCCTTCCTGCAGCAATTGGGTTTCGATCCCAGCAGCGTCGCCCTGCACCTGCAACGCTGTTGGCCCGTGCTCAGTGAGGAGGGGCAGGTGGTAGGCCGACACCACCACCCCAACGCTCACCTCAGTGCCATCTATTACCTCAATGGTGATGGCAGTGGCCGTAGCGGTTGTTTACGGCTGTGGCCTCAGCGCCAAGTCAACGAGTTAGTGCCGGGTATGGCCGTTGGCCACGCCGGGCCGTTGGCGGCTACGCCTTGGAGCGTGCCCTGGGTGGACATAGCACCCCGCGCTGGCCTGCTGTTGCTATTCCCCAGTTGCCTGGATCATGCCGTATTGCCCAACCAGGACCCGGACGATTTGCGCTGCTCTCTCAGCATAGATTTTGTTTTGACAGCTCCCGTGGCGGGGGATGGGTCTACGCCACCGGAATATCTGGCTCCTCACCCCAGCCAGTGGCAGGCGCTTTGAGGGTCGCGGTGCGTGCAGGTGGGCTGGAACAATGGGCTTTAGCTGCCCACTCCGGCACCCTCCCGTGACCGACTCCCAGACCTTCACGATCACCGCCGAGTTTGAAGGCGCCCAGCACACTTTCCCCTGCCGCAGCGACCAAACCGTGCTTTCTGCAGCCGAGGCGGCCGGGGTGCTCCTGCCTAATTCATGCTGTTCAGGGGTCTGCACCACCTGTGCAGCCTTAATACGTGAAGGGAGCGTTCACCAGCCCGACGCCATGGGGGTTAAGGCCGACCTCCAGCAACAGGGCTACGCGCTGCTCTGTGTCTCCTTTCCCCGGTCAGACCTGCGTCTTCAAGCGGGCATGGAGGATGCTCTCTATGAAGCCCAGTTTGGTCAGTATCAGAAGTGAGGCCAGCGGTACCTGCTCTGCAGCCGCTCTCCCTGCAGTCGCTCACGGTCCAGGTTTGCCGGCAGCCGGGGCCGCTGCTGGCCCAGATCGAATCCGCCCTGCGAATCCATGGTGAGCCGCTGCGCTGGGCCATCACCGCGGTGGAGGCCTCCGATCTCGATTCGGCAGGCGTGGTGGGCTCCCTGCTGACCCTGGAAGCGGTGTTGCTGGTGTGATGGCCAGCGCCCTGCCCACCCTGCTGGTCATTCCTACCGGTATCGGCTGCGAGCTGGGCGGCTATGCGGGCGACGCTTTGCCCGCTGCCCGGCTGCTTGCGGCTGCGAGTGGATGCTTGATCACCCATCCCAACGTCATGAATGGCGCGGCGCTCTATTGGAGCGATCCCCGCCTCCATTACGTGGAGGGCTCGGCCCTGGATCGTTTTGCCGCCGGATCGATCGCCCTTAAACCCGTGCGTCAGCAGCGGCTGGGACTGCTGCTCGATGCTGGGATCGAGGAGCAACTGCGCTGGCGTCATCTGCAGGTGGCGGAGGGCTGCCGGGCCAGCCTCGGTTTGGATATCGGTCCGGTGGTAATTAGCGACGAACCCCTGCAGGTGACGCTGAGCCAGGGGGCAAGCGGAGCCAGCTGGGGTCAGCTTGGCCGTCCTGAGGCCCTGCTGCGAGCCGGGAAGCGGCTCAAGGAGGCCGGGGCGACGGCTATCGCCGTAGTGGCCCGTTTCCCTGATGATCCTGGTAGTGAGGCGCTGACCGCCTACCGCCAGGGATCCGGGGTGGACGCCCTGGCCGGCGCTGAAGCGGTGATCAGCCACTTGCTGAGCCGCGAGCTCGGCTTGCCCTGCGCCCATGCCCCAGCACTCAACCCCCTGCCCCTGGATAGGGGCCTTGATCCCAGGGCGGCGGGGGAGGAGCTGGGCTACACCTTCCTGGCTTGCGTGCTGGTGGGGTTGAGCCGGGCCCCAGATCTGGTGTCGCTGCCGGCTGCTGCAGCCGATCTGCTTCGGATTGAGCAGGTGGGAGCCCTAGTGGCCCCGGCTGGAGCCCTGGGCGGGGCCGCCGTGTTGGCCTGCGCCGAGCGTGGCATACCTGTAATAGCCGTGCACAACCCCTGTGTATTGCAGGTGAGTGCTGCGGACTTGGGGCTGGAGGTGTGGGCGGCAGCCAGCTACGCCGAAGCGGCAGGTTTGCTGCTGGCCCTGCGGGAGGGGATTAGCCCTGCTGCCTTGAGACGGCCATTGCCTCGGCTGGTGGTTTAAGCGCCCTACTGCAGACAGGCCATGGGGTGGCGGGGAGAGACGCCCAGGGCCCGGGCAACGCCGGGATGACAGACCGTCCCATGGACAGTATTAAGTCCGGAGAGCAGCTCAGGCCGGTCGGTGACGGCTTCGACCAGGCCCCGCCCCGCCATCACCAGGATGTAGGGCAGGGTGACGCTCACCAGGGCTTCGGTGGAGGTAAATGGTACGGCGCCGGGCATGTTGCCGACCGCGTAGTGCTGCACGCCGTGGAGCGTGTGCACCGGATCGGTGTGGCTGGTTTCGCGGCTGGTGGCAATGCAGCCCCCCTGGTCGATAGCCACATCCACCACTACGGAGCCGGGCTGCATCTGCCGCACCAGCGCCTCCTCCACCAGGGTGGGGGCCCGGCCACCGGCTGTGAGCACAGCACCGATCAGTAGATCGGCCTCCGGCACCAGTCGCTCGATCAGACTGCTGCTGCTTACCAGGCTCACCAGCCGGCCGCGGCGGTCGGCTTCCAGCTGGCGCAACCGTTGGGGCGAGCGATCCAGCAGGAACACCTCAGCGTCCATGGCGGCGGCGATTCGGGCCGCATTCCAGCCCACACTGCCCGCCCCCAGCACCACTACCCGCGCCGGCCGCACCCCGGTGCAACCACCCATCAAGATGCCGCGGCCGCCGTGGGGGCGTTCCAGCAGGTGGGCTCCCACCTGGGCTGCTAGCCGGCCGGCGATTTCGCTCATCGGTGCTAGCAGGGGCAGGCTGCCGTCTTCGAGCTGCACGGTTTCGTAGGCCACTGCGGTGGTGCCGGCCGCCAGTAGGGCCCGGCCCACCTCCGGGTAGGCGGCCAGGTGCAGATAGGTGAACAGCACCAGATCGGAGCGCAGAAAGCCGAATTCCTCGGGCTGGGGCTCCTTGACCTTCACCACCAGGTGGGCGCCCCAGGCCTCTTCGGCGCTCACCAGCCTGGCCCCGGCAGCGGTGAACGCGGCATCGCTGAAGCCGGCCCCTAAGCCAGCTCCCGCCTGGATGCGCACCTCCATGCCTTGGCTCACCAGATCGGCTACCCCGTCAGGGGTGAGGGCCACGCGCTGCTCATCGCGCTTGATCTCCGTGGGCACACCGATGCTTGCCATCGGGGCCGTTAGGCCGGCGCCACTGGAGCTGGGTGGTGCCATGGTCGTGCTGCTGTTTGTGGTTCTAGGTTGGCTGAGGCTGGCGATCGGCGCCATGCTCGGTTCAGTGGCTGGTTCAGTGGCTGGTTCAGCGGCTGGCTCAGCGGGCAGCGATCGGCATGCGCCAGCCGCTCCCGAAGGCCCGGCCGCCGATCTTGAGCAGGGGCGGTGCCTGGCGCCGCTTGAACTCGGCCCGGCGCAACAGCTGCATCACCCGTTCGGCCAGCTCCGCTGGGGTGCCGGTGGCGATCAGCTGCTCCGGACTGGCCAGCTCTTCGATGTAGGACTTCAGGATCGGGTCGAGTACGGCGTAGTCGGGCAGGGAATCGCTATCGAGCTGGTCGGGGCGCAGCTCGGCGCTGGGGGGTTTATCGCGGATCTCCCGCCCCACCAGCTCGCCTTCGCTTTGCAGCCCCAGCTCACGCCGGCAGGGGCCGGCGGCGGCCGAATCGAGCCAGGCGCAGAGCTCGAACACGCTGGTTTTGTAGAGGTCGCCGATCACGGCCAGGCCGCCGTTCATGTCGCCGTAGAGGGTGCAATAACCCACGGCCAGCTCGCTTTTGTTGCCGGTGGAGAGCAGTAGTCGGCCCTGCTGGTTGGCCACGGCCATCAGCATGGTGCCGCGGATGCGCGACTGCAGGTTTTCGGCGCTCAGTCCGCTGGGCGGGCCGGCTAGCACCGGCGTCAGGGTGGTGTCGAAGCCGGCCATCAGCGGTGCGATGGCGGCGGTGTGGCTGCTCAGCCCTAGGCGCCCGGCCAGGGCCAGGGCATCGTTCAGGGAGCCTTCCGAACTCCAGGGAGAGGGCATCAACAGTGCCTGCACCCGCTCACCCCCAAGGGCAGCGGCGGCGATCACAGCCACCAGGGCCGAATCGATGCCGCCGCTCAGGCCCAGCAGGGCGCTGGTGAAGCCGCATTTGCGGGCGTAGTCGGCCACGCCCAGCACCAGGGCCCGAAACAACTGCTCGCTCGCCGCTGGCAAAGATGCAGCTGGCAGTGGCGCCACTGGCGTCACGTCGCTGACTTCCCAGCAGCTCACCTGCTCCTTGCAACTGGCCAGCTGGCGCACCACGGCTCCGCCGGCATCCACTACGAAGCTGGCGCCGTCGAATACCAGCTCGTCGTTGCCGCCCACCTGATTGACGTAGACCACCGGACAAGTGAGCCGGCTGGCGGCCCGAGCGGCCAGGCTCTGACGCAGGGCCACTTTGGCCTGGCCGAAAGGTGATGCCGAGAGGTTGAGCAGCAGGTCGATGCGGCTTGAGAGCAGGTCGGCGACGGGATCGGCACCAGCCAGGCGGTGGCCCTGCAGTTCCTCCTCAACCCAGAGGTCTTCGCAGATTGTTAGCCCCAGGCGCCAGTGGCGCCCGCCCCGGTTGAGCTCGAGCACACTCGGCTCCGCGGCGGCGCAGAAGTAGCGCTGCTCATCGAAGACGTCGTAGGTGGGTAGCAGCCTTTTGCGGGCCACCACGCGCCAGCTGCCGGCTTCCACCAGGGCCACCGCATTGAACAGGTTGGGCAACGGCGCGGCCCCGGAGGGCTCGGCGATGCCGACTAGCACGCCGAGCTGAGGCAGATTTTGTGCCAGGGCGGCGGCCAGCTGATCGAGCACGACGCCCTGCTTGGCGATCAGGCACGGGCGTAGCAGCAGGTCACGCGGCGGGTAGCCCCAGAGGGAGAGCTCGGGGGTGAGCACCAGATCGCTCCCCTGCTCGGCGGCCCGATGGCAGGCGGCCAGGATCAGCTCGCCGTTGCCGGCCAGGTCACCCACCAGCGGATTGAGTTGGGCCAGGGCGAGGCGCATCAGGGGCGTTTGAGGCGACGGGTGAGGCTCGGATCGCCCAGGCCGTAGAGATTGTGCTCCAGCAGTAGTGGCAGCAAGGCCGCTGGCAGTTGAGCGGGGTCGGGGGCCTGGCGCACCGTTGAGCTGGCGGTGGCGGGAACCTGCAGGGGCAGGATCACCACCCGGCCCCCCAGCTCCGCGAGCCGCGCCAGCTGTTCGGTTTGCAGGGGCCAGCCCGCCCGGGGGGCGATCGCCAGCACGCAGGCCTTCAGCACGGCTTCTGCTTGCTTCCAGCTGGGGATCTGGACCGCCAAATCACTGCCCACCACAAACACCAGTTCGCGGCCTGGCCAGGAAGCTGCGGCTCGCTCCAGGGTGGTGATTGCCCAAGGGCTACTGAGCTCCTGCCGGTGGCTGAGCCTTGGATCACCGATGGCTCTCACTAGCTGGCCCAGCAGGGTGGATCGTTGCTCCAGGGGGGCGCCGTGGTGTTTTTGGGGGTTGTCGCTGGCCCAGGTGGCTACTTGGGGATAAAGCTGCAGCAGTCCTTCCAGCAGTGCCTGGTGGCCGCGGGTGGGCGGGTCGGCGCTGGTGCCGAACAAGGCGACCGGCGCCTCTCCGGCTTTGACGACCCCGTTGCTCATGGCAGCAGGGCCTGCAGGTTGGCGGGGGGCTCGATTCGATCGCCCAGCCATAGGCGCACCTGGGGATCGGTGAGGGCCAGGCGCCGCAATAGGGCACCGGGTCGGCCACCTCGTTGGGCGCTCCGCAGCAGTTCGGCAGCGGCGAGCCGGCCGGTGAGCCGGGTGGTGTGCACGGCCAGGGCCGCCTGGGCCAGGGCTACCGGCGCGGCAGGAGCGAGGCTGAGCCCGCCGGTGAGCGGTGCCGCCAACAGCAGCAGCTGGCGCAGCGCCCCTAGGGCCAGCTGGATGCCGATCTGGGCGCCGCCCAGCAGGGCGTTGTGGCCGGAAAGTCGCCGCAGCAGCTGGCGAGCTCCGGTGCCGTGCATCGGCAGGCCGTAGAGCTGGCAGAGCTGTAGCACCAGGGCGGTGTCGCAGGCCAGGCCGCCGGCTAGATCCAGCAGCACCAGGGGGTTGGCGGCCACGCCTGTGGCCTTTAGAGCGGCGAAGCGACCGATCAGGCTCTGGGCGGCCTGGCGGCTGGTCCCCAGGCGCCAGCGTTGTAGGGCCTGGTGAAAGCGCTCCGCGCTGCCCAGGGCATTGAGGGCTAGCAACAGGCAGCCGTGTTGCTCAAGCAGTTGCACCAGCGATCGCCGTAGCGGCTCCACTTGCGGAGCTTGAACAACGCTGCGCACCCGGCCATCGGCGAGCAGCTGGGGTTGGCGCGGGGCAGCGGCTACCGGGATCAGCTCCAGGTGCCGGGCAGCCGCTGGCAGCCGCCGCCGGATGCTGGCTAGCAGATCGGTTTGCTCTGCCTCGGTCCAGCAATCGCAGCGGTTGAGCACTAGCAGCAGCGGTTTGCCGCTGGCCAGCAGTGGGGTTAGAGCGTCGTGCTCGACGCTGGTGAGATCGCCATCAAGCACCAGTAGCACTAGGTCGGAGCCCAGGGCCACCCGTGCCGCTAGTCGGGCCCGGGCGGCGGCGGCGATCTCATCGATGCCGGGGGTGTCAACCAGCTCTAGCCGCTGCAGACCTGCAATTGGCTGATCCCAGGGGTGGGCGGCCTGGTGGCGGGTGCAGCCATGGGCCACATCGGTGGCGAAGGCCGCTTGCCCCAGCAGGGCGTTGAGCAGGCTCGATTTGCCCACCCCCACTCGGCCAAACACGGCAACCCTCAGGCAGCGCTGCTGTAGGCGCCCCAGTTGGCGATCCAGGGCCTGCAGCTGGCCGGCCAGCTGGCTTTGCTCGCGGCCGCTGAGCTGGAGCTGGCGGCGCCACTGGTCGAGCAGGGATTGGCAGCGCTCCGGGATGGCGGGTGCCTGATCGGGGCACGCTTCTGGTTTCATGGCCGGACCCCTTCGCCCGCCGGTTGGGGCCGCCGCCACCAGCCCGCCAGCACCGCCAGCACCGCTTCAGCGCCAATTACCCCCACGAAGCCGCCGAATTCATCCACCACGACGCGAACTCCGCTGCTGTTACGGCGGAAGCCCGTGAGCAGCCTGTCGGCCCGGATCATTTCCGGCACGTAATCGACTGGTTCGCTTAGAGAGGCGGCAGTGCGGCCGCCTTCGCCTTGGAGCAGGGCTGCCAGCAGGCGCTCCCGACCGGCCACACCCAGCACCTCATCCACCTCTTCGCCCAGCACCACCCACCACTCGGCGTTGTTGGCCAGCAGATCGTCGCGCAACTGCTCCAAGCTGGTGGCCCCATCGAGGGTGGGAGCTGCCACCCTCGGTGTCATCAGATCGCGGGCGGTGAGGTCGTTGAGCTGGAACAC
>CAZKER010000127.1:0-3267 GCA_964551845.1 uncultured Cyanobium sp. | reverse complement strand
GCCGATCGACGATCCCGACTGGGGCCAGCGCCTGGTTGCCCTAGTGCGGCCCAGCTCGCCACTGCAGCGGTGGGATGAGTTGCTGTTGGCGTTGCAGCAGATTTGTGGTTCCTGGGCGCCGGCCGAGCGCCCGTGCCGGTGGCTGCACTGCCCCGAGCTGGCTCCCGCGGAGCTGGGCAAATGGCAACGAAACCGTTGGCGGGCCTGGGTTGATGAGCTAAAAGCAGATCTGGTCGTCTCTCCCGCGTCAGTCGATGTCGAGCTTGTCTCAGATCGAAATTAGTAATAAGAAGCTGGCGGCGGGTCTCAGCGGAATTTTTCTGGGCGCATTTGGGGTGCATAAATTCATCCTGGGGTACACCAAACCGGCCGTGATCATGTTGGCGGGGTCGCTTCTGACTTGCGGGGTTGGCTATTTTATTTTTCAAGTGATCGGCATTGTTGAGGGCGTCAAATATTTGACGAAATCCAATGGTGAATTTGAAGCTGAGTATCTAGATGCCCAAAAAGATTGGTTCTGAAGCCTTGTCCCGGGCTCCGGTTTTATTGCTGTTGTCTGGGGCGGGTGCCCTGAGTTTTGGTCTGGCTGCAGCGATCCCTCACGACGGCTTGCATCTGCTAGCTCTGATGGCAGCCCTGTTGCCTTTGCAGTTGGCGGCGCTGCTATACGTGTTCAGCCGGCCCTAAAGCTGCTGGACCCCCTGGCCCAGGCTCGAGGCTTCCAGCCAGCGCTGAACCCCAGGAGGCAGCGGGCAGCGCCGGCGGCTGGTCGTTTCGATCGCCAGATGTCTTGTTATTGCCTTGGCCGCGGCCCGCTCGCCGTTGCGGAAGTCGTAGCTCACCTCAAAACTGCCAGGATCCAGGCGCCGGGGTTCCAGTTGGATTGCTAGGGGTTCGCCGCAGGCAAGGGGAGAGAGGAAGTCGGCGCTGCAGTGCACGATCGGTAGAGCAATGGCTGGCAACTGGCTTGGGGTTGGAAAGATTTCGGCTGCCGGAATGCCGTAGCGCTCCAGGCTTTCTTCATAAGCCTCGTGACACCAGCGCAACAGCTGGTGGAAATGCATCACCCCGGCGGCATCCGTGTCCCCGAAGCGCACGGTTCGGCAGAGCAGCAGCCAGCAGCTGGAATCAGCGGTCAACCGAGCCCATAATCACGTCGATCGAGCCGAGGATGGCCATAATGTCGGCCACCTTGGCTCCCTTGAGGATGTGGGGCAGGATCTGCAGATTGTTGAAGTCGGCGGCGCGAATCTTGAAGCGCCAGGGGGTGACGTCGTTGTTGCCCTGCAGGTAAACCCCGATTTCGCCCTTGCCCGATTCCAGGCGGGTATAGAGCTCACCCGCTGGAATCTTGAAGGTGGGGGCCACTTTCTTGGCTACGTATTGATAATCGAAGCCAGAAAACTCGCTGCCCTTGCCCTCCGCCATACGGCGAGCTTCTAGGTGCTCGGTGGCCCCGCCTGGAATCATGGCGCAGGCCTGGCGCAGGATCTTCAGCGATTCGCGCATTTCCTGTATGCGCACCCGATAGCGGGCGTAGCAGTCGCCCTCCTGCTCGCAGGCCACGGCCCAGTCGAAGTCGTCATAACACTCGTAGTGGTCGACCTTGCGCAGGTCCCAGGGCACCCCAGAGGCGCGCAGCATCGGACCCGAAAGGCTCCAGTTGATAGCCATCTCGCGGCTGATCACCCCCAGACCCTCGATCCGCCGTCTGAAGATCGGGTTATTGGTGATCAGCTTCTCGTATTCGTCGATCTTGGGACCAAACCAGTCGCAGAAGTCGAGGCACTTCTCCAGCCAGCCGTAGGGCAGGTCTGCTGCCACACCGCCGATGCGGAAATAGTTGTTGTTGATCAGTCGTTGACCGGTGGCCGCTTCCCACAGGTCGTAAATCATTTCCCGTTCGCGGAAAATATAGAAAAATGGGGTTTGTGCACCCACGTCCGCCAGGAAGGGGCCAAGCCAGAGCAGGTGGTTGGCGATGCGGTTGAGCTCCAGCATCAGCACCCGGATGTAGCTGGCGCGCTTGGGCACGGGCACGTCGGCCAGCCGCTCCGGCGCGTTCACCACAATCGCCTCGTAAAACATGCCGGCCGCATAGTCCATGCGGCTCACGTAGGGCACGAACATCACGTTCGTGCGGTTTTCGGCGATCTTCTCCATGCCGCGGTGCAGGTAGCCGATCACCGGCTCGCAATCCACCACGTCCTCACCATCGAGGGTCACCACCAGCCTCAACACCCCGTGCATCGAGGGGTGGTGGGGGCCGAAGTTGACCACCATCGGCTCCGTGCGCGTCTCCAGCTGCGTCATGGGGCCGTGGGATAAAGCACTTTGACGGGATCTTAGGAAGGAAGGGCCCTCTCAACGTCTGTGACAGCGAAGATCGCCATGGCTCGCCCGGATGCGGCTCCTAGGCTTGGGGGAGGCGCTGTTGCCTCCGCATAAACCATGGGCCAGCACCAGCCAGCGCTTTTGCGAAAGATGAATGCCCCGGCGGCCGGAGCCCTCTCCCGCTGGCTGCTGGCTCCACACCAGCTCCGTGCGGCCCGGGAGCGCCAGCATCTCATCGACAGCCTTACGGCGGTGCTCCCCACTACTGAGGAGAGCAGCAAGGTGGGTTTGGCGATCTTGCAGGGCGCCAGAGCCATCAGCATGGCCGATGGCGATTTCGACCAGGAGGAATGGGAGCTTTTTTACTACTGCATGAAGCGCTTGCGTCTCAGAGATGCCCAGCGCCAAAGCGCGGACCTGCATGGCGTCCCCGATCCCAATCGGATCGCCGCCAGCCTTGCCGCCGTCGCGGACCCCAGCCAGCGGCTGGCCATTGCCCGCTGCTATTGCCTGTTTGCGGCGGCGGATGGCCAGGGAAAGGCGGCGGAACTCGGACTGTTGCAGAAACTGCTTCAGGTGCTTGGTCACCCGGAGCTTGAGCGGGACTTGCCCGATCTCTGCCGTCGCTTTCGCCCTTCGCCAACTTGGTTGGGCCTCCTTCGCCATGCCTTGGGTCAGCGGCTGGCCAGTTGGGCTTCTCCCCACCGCCGCCGCCGCTGAATGGCCATGGGTGATCCCGCCAGCACTGCGTTGTTTGATCATGTGCCCGTGCTGGCCGAGGCGGTGCTCTCCGGCCTTGATTCCCTGCCAGGGGGCCTGCTGATCGATTGCACCCTCGGCGGCGGCGGCCACAGTGAGCTGCTGCTGCAGGCCCATCCCGGCTTGCGACTTGTGGGGCTGGACCAGGACCCAAGCGCCCGTGCCGCCGCCGCC
>CAZKER010000126.1:0-8854 GCA_964551845.1 uncultured Cyanobium sp. | reverse complement strand
GGGGAGCGATGGGGCGGTGGGCGTCCGGCAAAGCGTGGAAGGGGAGGGAGGGGTAGAGGTGGTGCTCGGCGTGGAACGGCATGTTCCACATCAGCCAGCGCACGGCGGGGTTGGTGAGGGTGGTGCGGGTGTTCTCGGTGCCGTCACGGCTGAAGCTGCAGCCGCTGTGCTCGGCCAGCAGCACAAAGCGAAGTAAGGGCTGGCCCACCGCCAGGGGCAGCAGCCAGAACCACAGCAGGAAGCCGTTAGCGCTCACCAGCGATGCCAGAGCCAGGGCGATATAGACCCCAAACTGCAGCCGCACCGACCGACGTACCTGGGGGATCAGCTCCGGACTGAGGTAACTCAGGCCGCTGAGGTCGCCCCAGAGCAGCTGCCTGTAGCCAGCCAGCTTGCCGGTCCACCAGTTCCAGCCGCTCAGCTCCAGTAGGTAGGACCAGGCGGTGGTGGGCACCGGGTCATCGAGCTCAGGATCCTGGCCGGGTTGGTGGGTGTAACGGTGGTGCCACTGGTGGTAGCGCCGGTAGTAGGTGGAGTTGTAGAAGCTCAGCAAGCCACTCAGCCAGGCCACCCCATCGTTGAGACGACGGCTGCGGAAGGCAGTGCGGTGGCAGCACTCGTGTAGCGGGGCAAAACAGGTGGCCAGGCCGATGCCGCACACCAGCAGCCCCGCCAGGCGTAGGGCCAGGGGCCAACTCTGGTGGCCCCAGATCAGCCCGCCCAGCACGATCGTGAAGAGGTGACTTATCAGCCGCAGGGTGCCTGGGCCATCGCGGAGTGTGTTGAGGCTGGCCAGCGCATCGCGCTCCAGCAGCTGGGGGGAGGTTTGGGCCATGGGGCCTATCCCACCAGCTCACTGGCCCCTGCATTGGTAGGCGATGTGACCATCTGCGCAGGCTGCACCCAGCGATCGAACTCTTCGGAGCTGATCTCACCGAGCACCAGGGCTGCCTCGCGCAGACTGAGCTGGTGGTTGTGGGCGTGCTTGGCGATGGCGCAGGCCCGGTCGTAGCCGATCGCCGGGGTGAGGGCCGTGACCAGCATCAGGCTCTGATCCAGCAGGGTTTCGATGCGGCTTTCATTGGCGCTGAGCCCCTCGATGCAATGCTCGCGGAAGCTGGTGCAGCCGCCGGCCAGCAGCTCGATGCTTTCGAGCACGTTGTGGGCGATCACCGGCTTGAACACGTTCAACTCGAAGTTGCCCTGGCTGGCGGCCAGCTGCACGGTGGTGTTGTTGCCCATCACCTGTACGGCCACCATCGTCAGGCTCTCGGCCTGGGTGGGATTCACCTTGCCCGGCATGATTGAGCTGCCCGGTTCGTTTTCCGGAATCACCAACTCGCCTAGGCCGCAGCGGGGGCCGCTGGCCAGCCAGCGGATGTCGTTGGCGATCTTCAGCAGCGAGCCGGCCAGCACCGTTAGGGCGCCGTGGGCGGCGGCCAGGGGCTCGTGGCCGGCCAGGGCCTGAAATTTGTTTGGGGCACTGCTGAAGGGCAAGCCAAGGCGCTCGGCCAGCCGGGCCGCAACAGCTTCGCCGAAGCCGCTGGGTGCATTCAGCCCGGTGCCCACGGCCGTGCCACCGATGGCTAGCTGCCGCACCTGGGGCAGGCTGGCGCGGATGGTCTCGAGGGCCAGATCCAGCTGGGCCACATAGCCGCCGAATTCCTGGCCAAGGCTCAGGGGCACCGCATCCTGCAGGTGGGTGCGGCCGATCTTGATGATCGGGGCAAAGGCCTCGGCCTTGGCGGCCAGAGCGGCGCGCAGAGCTGCGACGGCCGGAAGCAGGCTGCACTCCAGCTCAATTGCTACGGCTATGTGCAGGGCGGCGGGGAAGGTGTCGTTGCTGGACTGGCTGAGGTTGACGTGGTCGTTGGGGTGCACCGGGCTCTTGCTGCCCAGCACCCCGCCGGAGGCTTCGATCGCCCGGTTGGCGATCACCTCGTTGACGTTCATGTTGGTTTGGGTGCCGGAGCCGGTCTGCCACACCTTGAGCGGAAATTCCGCGTTGAGCCTGCCGGCGGCCACCTCATCTGCGGCCGCCACGATCAGGTTCGTGAGCTCGGGGGCCAACTTGCCCTTTGCCATGTTCACCTCGGCGCAGGCGGCCTTGAGCTGGCCGAAAGCGTGCACCACGGCCAGGGGCATGGCCTGGCCGAAGGGGAAATACTTGATTGAGCGCTGGGTCTGGGCGCCCCAGTAGTGCTGCTCGGGCACCTCGATGGCGCCCATGCTGTCGGTTTCAAGGCGGCCCATCAGCGGCTCACCACCTCGGAATTGAGTTCGTTGAAGCTTTCGGTGCTGCTGCTGGTGCCTCCCTCCGGCAAGGGGATGCCGGTGGCCTGGCTGACGGCGGCGTTGATTGCATCGACGCTCACGGCACCCTGCTCATCGAAGACAACCTGCCCCTCGCTGTTGAACACCACCACTTGGGGGATCAGGCCTGACCAGTAGTGGGCCGGATCGGTGGGTCCGGTGTCGGCCCTGTTCTGGAGCGGATCGGTGACCAGGGGAATCAGCTCGATGTTGTTGAGCCACACCCGCTGCAGCTCCGAGACCACCGCCGAGAATTGCTTGCTGGCTGCGTCGTCGTCGAGGTAGTAAACGACGACGGCGGTGCGGTGGTCGGCCAGGGCCTGGGCGAGGCTGCTGCGGGGCGGCACCAGGGAGCCGTTGCCGGCGTAAAGGGCGTAGATGTTGCCGTCGTAGCTGTTGTTGGTGAGCGAGGCCAGGGCGGGGCGGCTACCCAGGCCCATGAGGCTCGCCGTCAGTAGCAATCCCAGGGCGGAACTGAGCAGCAGTCGCAGGATGTTTTGAAGGGTTGAGGCCCGTGCCCCAATCCCGTGTTGCCCGTTCCTATTTCGCCCCATGCCGGGTTGCAAGCTCGATTCAGGCCATTGTGGCGGGGCGTCAGCTGCGGCCCACGCTGCGGCCCATGCCCTGGGCGATGCCCCGGCCCACCAGGCCAATGGCCCGGCCCAGCACCCGGGTGAGCAGCACCACCACAAGATCGCCCAAGCCGCGCAGCAGACCCTGCACCTGGGGGGCGAGGGCATCGCGGCTTTCCAGGGCCAGGGTCACCAGTTGCTGCAGCCAGCCCAGCTGGCGCAGCTCGGCATCGCGGGGTTCAGTGAGCTCTCGGCAGCGGATGGTGCCGTCGCTCAGGCAGTAGAGCCGGCGGCGACTTTCGTAGAGGCTGATTGGCCGCTCCACCCAGCTGCTCCAACGCAGTTGGGCGTTGAGCTGGTTGCGCAGCCGCTCCAGGTTGCGGGTGGCTAGCAGCTCGGGCTGCAGCAGGTAGCGGCGCAACTCGGGCCAGCTGGCGCAGCTGGCGAGCACCTCGGCACTTATCAGTTCAGCGCTGCGCACCAGCCAGTTGCTCAGCAGCAGTTCTAGGTAGAGCACGGCTTGAGGTTCGTCGGCGGCCAGCAGCCGGCCATCCACCAGCATCGGCTGGGCCTCTGGCAGCTCCGGGTCGCGGCCTGCCAGGTTGCTGCTGCGGATCAGGCTGTCGGCTACCGGCAGCAGGCTTCCTTCGTAGGGCAGCTGTACGTAGGGATTTACCAGGTTGCGCAGGGCCTGTAGGCGCAGTTCTGTCTGCAATTGCTCCCAGCGCTCCTGCAGGGGCTGCTGGGGGGCAGGGTCGGCAAGTAGCCGCTGGCGCAGGATGTCTACCTGGTTGAGCAGGGCCAGCAATAGGTCGCGCCGCCGCTCGGGACTGAGGCCTTGTAAGGCCAGCAGTTGGCCGCTTTGGTTGCTCAGCTCGGCACTGGTGCCGGCCTCGAGACGCTGACGAATGGCGCGCCAGATGCCATCGGCACTGCGCTGCTGCAGGGTGATCGCCAGCACTGGCTCGGGGCTTCTGGTGCCGGGATCGGGCGCTCCCCAGGCCACACTCACCGGCCCCCAGAGCAGCAGAAGCAGCTCTCGGGCCGCCGAGAGTTCGCGCAGGCGTCCCTGCAGCACCAGCAGCTGCACCAGGTTGGTGGGCGGCGGCGTCAGCAGGCGCTTGATGGCGGTGATGTCAGCGTCGATCTGTTGCAGACCGCTGATCAGCAGCCACTGGCCCAGGCCTAGGGCCGGGCTGGTTGTTGGCTTGAGGGCCGCGGTGTCGGCCGCCGCTGCCAGCACGCGCCCGCCCGTCAGCAGGGTGGTGAGGGCCTCCAGCAACTCCTGGGGTTCAGGCGACTCCATGATTCCAGCCGCCGGCAGTTGCAGCAGGGCATCGCCGCCCAGCCCGTGGGCAGCGGGTAGCAGCAGCAGTACAGGGGCTGGCTGCCAGCGCTCCTTGAGGCGCAGCAGTTCCTCGCCCAGGCGCCCCCCTTGCAGGTCGCCGCTGCTGGCTTGCCAGATCACCAGCTGGGGTAGGCCCTGCAGTTGATCTGGTCGCTCAGCGACGCTGTAAAGCCCCGACTGCGCTGCAAGTAGGCGGGTGAGGCCATCGCGCAGCAGCGGTTCGGCAAACAGCAGCAGCTGCGAACTCACGGGTTTGGCCATGGCATGCGCCAAAGGTACCGATGCTGGAGCGGATTCTCCAGTCCTGGGTCGGCCCAGGGATTCAGGAGCGGCGCCGGCCGGTGAGATGCAGGGTGTAAGTCTCGATGGCGAAACCGGTGTGGCGTTCGATCTGGTCGAGCAACTCGCGCGGTAGCTCGACGTCTAGGTCGTGCATAGCGCCCGATTCTGAGCAGGTGAGGTGGCTGTGGGGATCGCTGCGGTAGCCATAGAGCCGGCCGGTTGCCCGGTCGAGGCACTCGATTACGCCAGCGGTCTGCAGGGCTTCGAGGTTTTGATACACCGACGTGTGGCCGATGTTGCGGCCCAGGTTGTTGAGCTTTTCAAAAATGTCGCGGGCACTGAGATGGCTCTTCTCAACCCAGAGCAGATCGAGCACCATGCGGCGCTGGCGGCTGAGCCTCATGCCCAGGTCGCGGCAGCGCTGGTAGACATCGTCTACGCAGGTCGATGGACTGGTTGTGGGAAGGGCGCCGACGATCACGCGACACGCCTCAAATCAGACTCAATCTGTTATAGGGCAAGTCGCCAGCGATCCGCTTTTGCTGTGGGCGCGGGCTCACTTCGCTAGCTGCATCAGCTGGCCGCTGCCTGCGCCGGGCTGGTGAATATTTAATTGTCGCAGGGCGTACCAGTAGGTGGCGGTGTTGACAGCAACCACTGGTTTGCCCAGCTCCAGCTGCTCCACCAGCGAGGTAGCCAGCAAGTTTGTGCCCACTTGCAACAGGCAATCAACGGTGCTGTGGTCCACCGCACGAAAGGCTGCTCGGGGAAGGGATTGACGATGCCTAGTCGTCGGCAGTTGAGGGCTCCCACCATGGCGATGGCCGGCTCCATCAAGGCCAGCAGTCGCTCTGGGCTGGCGGGCAGCTCAGGGAAGGGGAAGCGGAAGGTGTGGTTGGTCACCCCCGGGGGCTGAAGCGAGGCGAGATCCGGTTCCACCATCGTGTTGGTGGACGGCACCAATACCGCCAGCACGGCGCGCGTTCCCAGAGCGTCGGTCACGGTTGAGTTGGGCGGAGACTCAGGCCAGCATCGAGGCACTGGTCGGATCCTGCAGGCGGCCTTCATCGATGGCCTGCAGGGCCTCAGCTAGATCAACCCGTCCGTCGTAGAGAGCCCGGCCCACGATCACCCCCTCCACCCCCAGGGGCGCCAGGGCCAGCAGCGACAACAGGTGCTCCAGGGTGCCAATGCCGCCGGAGGCGATCACCGGCACGGCGCTGGCCTCGGCCATGGCCCGCAGGGCTTCGAGGTTGGGCCCGGCCAAGGTGCCGTCGGTGGCGATGTCGGTGCTGATGATCGCGGCGATGCCGCTGGTGGAGAAGCGCTGGGCCAGGGATGTGGCTTCGGTGCTGCTCTCCTCGATCCAGCCGCGGGTGGCCACCTTGCCGTTTTTGGCGTCGATGCCCACCACGATTCGGCCTGGGTAGCGAGCGGCCAGAGCGTCTACCAGTTCGGGTTGCTCTAGGGCCACGGTGCCGAGGATCACCCGATCCAGTCCGAAGGTCAGCAGCTCCTCGGCCCGTTCGGCGCTGCGCACCCCACCCCCCAGCTGCACCGGGATCTCCAGGGCAGCGGTGATCGCCTTCACGGCCGCGTCGTTGATCGGTTGGCCGCTGCGGGCGCCATCTAGATCCACCAGGTGCAGCCGCCGGGCTCCCTGCTGCTGCCAGCTGAGGGCCTGGGCCACTGGGTCATCGGAGAAGCGCGTCACCTGGTCGTAGTCACCCTGGTGCAGCCGCACGCAGTGGCCGTCGAGCAGGTCGATAGCCGGGATGATTTGCATGGCGGTTGGACGCAATTGCTGCCAGCCAGGCTGCCAGAGCTGCCGGTTGCGCAGCTGCCGCAGCGGCACCACCAACCGAAAGCCCCGCTCCAGTAGCGCCTGGAGTTCCACAACCCTCTCCGCGCCCTGCCCCTGCTCACCTAGCAGGGCGAAGTGGCGATAGCCGCGGGTGGTTGCCAGTGCGGCGGGCTGGGCGGTGTAAGCCTTGGCCAGACGCATCACTGAAAGCGGGAGATCAGAACCGAAGTGTGGTTTACGGCGGCGTCTTGGCAGCCAAACTTAGAAATCTCGTATGTGCGCGCTATGGCCCGAGTTCGAGAAGCCTTCTTTGCAGGCGGAGTCGGCAGTTGCGCCTTCAGGGTTGCCGCCTGGATTGGCTTCGCTGCAGGAGCGATGTTGCTGCCCGTCAGGGCGGAACCAGCCAAAACGGCTTTGCGTTTTGTGCTGGTTCCGAAGGTCAGCCACCCCTGGTTTGAGGAGGTGCGAATGGGAGCCTTGGAGGCTGCCCGCATGATTAGCAGCCAGACGGGACGGCCGGTGACCGTCGACTACCAGCCCCCGGCCCAGGCCACCGTGGAGCAGCAACAAGCGATTCTCAGCCGGGCAATCAACTCGAAGGCTGACGGGATTTTCATCGATCTGCTCGATTCCAGCCGCCTAACTCCCCTGCTTGCCCGTGCTCGGGCAGAGGGGATTCAGCTGGCGGTTTTCGATTCCGAATCACCGACCGGATTGCAGATCACCAGCGTGGGCAACGACTACTGCAAGCAGGCCCGGATTGCTTCCGAGCGTCTGGTGAAGCTGCTGGAAGGTCGCGGAGAGGTGGCAATCATGCAGGGCGTTCCCACGGCGCCGAACCATGCGATCCGATTTCGCTGCCATCAGGAGGTGTTGCGCCGCTTCCCCGGCATCCAGGTGGTGGCCACCCCCAGCGATCAGGACAGTATTGCTACCGCTGAACGGGAAGCTCTAGCCACGATGAAGGCCCATCCGGCGCTGCGGGGCTGGTTGTCCAGCGATGCCAGCGGACCAATCGGCATTGGTCGAGCTATTAAAAGTCTGGGGGCTCAGGGCCGCGTGCGGGCAGTCGGTATCGATGATCTGCCCGAACTGGTGGGCCAAATACGCAGCGGCGTGGTGGATTCCAGCGTGGCGACCAAACCGAGGGCCCAGGGCTACTGGTCGATCTTGTCCCTTTGGCAACAACAGCTGGGGGCGCCGACGATCGAGCGCATCGACACGGGGATCACGGTGGTGGAGTAACAGCCTCTGCTGGCCGGGGGTTTGAATGGCGCCCAGTTTCGCGGCCCCGTGGGCAGCAGCATGAACATCCTGGTGATGGGCGGCACCCGCTTCGTGGGCAAACCGCTGGTGGAGCGGCTGCAGGCTGCAGGCCATGCCCTCACCTTGCTTACTCGTGGCAACAAGCCAGCGCCGGCCCAGGTGGAGCACCTCATCGGCGACCGCAGCACTGCTGAGGGGCTGGAGCCGCTGGCGGGTCGCAGTTTTGATGTGATCGTCGATAGCTCGGGCCGCAGCCTTGAGGATTCCCGCGCCGTAATCGAGCGCACCGGGCCTCCGGCCCATCGTTTTGTTTATGTAAGCTCGGCCGGCGTTTACGCCGACAGCGAGCTCTGGCCCCTGGCTGAGGACAGCCCCGTTGATCCCGCCAGCCGCCACGCTGGCAAGGCCGAAACCGAAGCCTGGTTGCGCAGCGAGGGCATTGCCTTCACCAGCTTCCGGCCCACCTACATCGTGGGACCGGGCAACTACAACCCTGTGGAGAGCTGGTTTTTTGATCGCATCGTGCACGGCCGGCCCGTGCCACTGCCCGGTGATGGCAGCACGATCACCCAGCTGGGCCATGTGGCAGACCTAGCCGCCGCCATGGCTCGCTGCATCGAGGTGGATGCCGCCGCCAACCGCATTTACAACTGCACCGGTAGCCAAGGCGTCACCTTCCGCGGCTTGGTGCAGGCAGCGGCCCGGGCGGCCGGCAAGGAGCTCGCTTCTGTGGAAATCCGCAGCTTCGATCCTGCTGCTCTCGATAAAAAAGCCCGCAAGGCTTTCCCGCTGCGCCTGGCCCACTTCCTCACCGATACCACCCGGGTGCGGCGCGAACTGGCCTGGCAGCCGGCCTTTGACCTAGAGGCCACCCTCGCCGACAGCTACACCAACGACTACGCCCTGCGGATGCCCACTACCCCCGATTTCTCTGCAGACGAGGCCTTGATCGGCTGAGTTCCTCTGCCGCAGGTGTGATGCCTGTTTCCATAGGCTCCTGCCATGAACTGGACTACCGACTCCATTCCCGATCAGGCTGGCCGCTTGGCTCTGATCACCGGCGCCAACAGTGGCCTGGGCCTGGAAACGGCTCGGGCGCTTGTTGCCAAGGGCGCCACTGTGGTGCTCGGTTGCCGCAGCTTGGACCGGGCGGAGCAGGCCAAGAGTGAATTGTTGGCAGCGGCCGCTACCGGCGGTGGTGCCGTTGAGCTGCTGGAGCTTGATCTGTCCAGCCTTGCGTGCGTTCGCCGTGCCGCTGCCGAACTAGCG
>CAZKER010000125.1:0-5348 GCA_964551845.1 uncultured Cyanobium sp. | reverse complement strand
ACCCGCAGGTGGCGGGGCAGCTCGAGGCAGGCCATCAATCCGGCTGCTCCGCTGCCGACAACCACCACATCCCAGGACTGCTCTGCCATGGCGGCTGAAGACACCCGACAAGGGCCGGCACTAAAAAAGCCGCCGGAAGGCCCGACGGCTTTCAAGCGGTAGCGAGCTTAGGGCTCAGCGGTACTGGCCGTCGTTAATGCGGTCGTCGCCTTCGTTGAGGGCGATCGAGGCTTCAGTGACGGTGAAGTTCTCCTTGTACTTGTTGAACAGTTCTTTTTGGCGATCGCTCAAGTCAAGGTTCAGCACATCGTCGACGCTGGCGTAGGGACCTCCCAGGACGATTTTGCCGGCCAGGGTGGGATACATGCCGGGGTAGTCCTGGAAGCGCCGCACGGAACAGTTGTTCAGATCGACCTTGCCGGCGCGTTCGGCGATTTTGTCGTCTGCCAGGTTGCGCCGATCAGCGGCAAAGGCGGGGGGAGGAATCAGCAGCGTGATCAGGAGGCCGGCCAGCACAACCCCACTCATTAGCCAGGCAACCAGCCGTTTCATCACGACACTCCGTTGAACTACGGGAAGGGAGGCGACATCAGTCACCGGAAGCCCAACGTTACAGAGGCATGCCGAAATCTCTACCGGTATCCCTGCAGGATTTGCAGTTCTTCAGATCAGGCCGCTGAGGCTGGGTGCCACAAGGGCGGCCAGCAGGAAAAGGGCATCTACCGCCAAGGTTGTGGCCAGGGCGGCACTGGTTATGCGTCCTACCTCGCCTAAACCCCAGAGCCAGCGGCAAGCTTGAACCAGCACTGCACCGCTGAGCACAACCAACAGCAGGCTTTGGGGAGCGAGCACTTGCTGGGCGGCAGACTGCAAAAGCAGGGGCGCCTCGGCGGTGCTAGCGCTGAGGATCTGGGGCCAGCAGGGCATCAGCCCAGTGCCGGCTATTGCCGCATCAGTGGCTGCCGTACCAAGCAGGGAGCCGAGATAGAAACCGCAGGCAACTTTCCAGCGGCTCTGCAGTCCGGCTAAGGCAAGAGGCAGGGCAAAGGCTTCGATTGGCAGGTGCCACACCGGATGGAGCCGGCACCAGCCCCAAAACAGGCTCCCTGCCAACCAGCTGCCACAGAAACCCACAAGCAATTCCCCAGCCCTACGGGTGCGGGGATTGGAGTGCTGGCTCAGGGCCAGAGCAAGCCCTAGTAGAGGCACCGTGAACATGGCCGCACTGAAAGGGGCCAGCCGCACCCAAGGAGCCTGCAGAAACACCGGCAGGGTTACCAGTACGCCGCTGATCAGGCTCAGCCCGGGGTTGCGGCAAGCCTGTAGCCACACCCGTAGCGGTGGTAGAGCCGGAAGGACTGCCGGGGCGATTGCGTTAGGAGGAGCCCCGACCACCAAAGAGATGTGAAGAAAGATGAGCAACCTTAAGGGTTGGAACGGGCGGGCGCGCCATAGGGTCGCTGCAGCTTTTAGTGCCTGCGATGTTGTTCGCCGCCATGCCGAACCTGCCCGTTGCGGAGATCGGTTTCTGGGAAGCCTGCTTCCGATCCCTGGTGTTGGGGGTGTTACAGGGGTTGACGGAGTTTTTGCCGATCAGCAGCACCGCCCACCTCAAGGTGGTGCCGGTGTTACTCGGCTGGGGCGATCCGGGCGTAGCGGTTACGGCGGTGATTCAGTTGGGCAGCATTGTCGCGGTGTTGGCTTATTTCCGCTCAGACCTGGCTGAAGTGATGCGGGGCGTGGGCCGGGCCTGCCGTCACGGTCAGTGGGGCGATCCTTCCGCTCGCATGGGGGTCGCCATTGCCCTCGGCACCCTGCCGATTGTGTTTGCCGGTTTGGCTCTGAAACTTTGGGTGCCCGATTACGACAACTCGCCGCTACGTAGCATGGGTTCGATTGCGGTCGTGTCGATCGTGATGGCTTTGTTGTTGGCCCTAGCTGAGCTGGTGGGTAGCCGTCGACGGGAGCTCGCCGACGTGCAGCCCCGTGACGGTGTATGGGTCGGCCTGGCTCAGGCCCTGGCTCTGGTGCCAGGCGTCTCTCGCTCGGGCAGCACCCTGACTGCCGCCTTGTTTGACAGCTGGCAGCGCCCGGCCGCCGCCCGCTTCTCCTTTTTGTTGGGCATTCCGGCAATCACCTTGGCAGGGCTTGTGTCCCTGAAGGAGGCATTCAGTGCTCCAGCAGGTGGTGGCGCCGTGCCCCTGCTTGTGGGAATCGTTGCTGCTGCGGTGGTGTCCTGGTTGGCGATTGCCTGGTTGCTGCGTTTTCTGCAGACGAACAGCACCTGGGTATTTGTCGCCTATCGCCTGGCCTTCGGGATAGGCATATTGATTTGGCTTGGCGCCAGGATGGGCGTCTGAATCGTTAGCAGCTCCCTTACGCCGTGTGGAATGAGCCATCTGCGGGGATTGCCCTGGCTGCCCTTGATGGCAGCTCTACAGGAGCGGTGCGCTTGCCGGCTCCTGCCGTGGTCGCCTCGGTGGAGCCCGGTTCGATCGCTGAGGAGTTGGGCTTCCAGCCAGGCGACCGTCTGCTCAGCATCAATGGCAAGCGCCCACGAGATCTGATCGATGTTCAGATGTTGGTGGGAGAGGAAGAGCTCACCTTGGAGGTGGAAGATCCCGATGGATCACTGCATACGGTCGAGTTGGAGAAGGATCTCGACGAGGGCCTGGGCCTGGGCTTCACCGAAGCCCTGTTCGATGGCCTCAAGCAGTGCAACAACGCCTGTCCGTTCTGCTTCATCGACCAGCAACCACCGGGTCGCCGCAGCAGCCTCTACCTAAAAGACGACGATTACCGCCTCAGTTTTCTTTACGGCTCTTACCTAACGCTCACCAATCTCACCGCCGCCGATTGGCAGCGGATCGAGGAACAGCGGCTGTCGCCCCTGTTCGTTTCCGTCCATGCCACCGATCCTGAGCTGCGCAGCCGTTTACTGGTCAACCCAAGGGCGGCCTTGCTGCTGGATCAGCTGGGTTGGTTTGCCAAGCGCGATCTGCAGATCCATGCCCAGGTGGTGGTGTGCCCAGGCCTCAACGATGGCCCTGCCCTACTGCGCACCTTGCAGGATCTGGCCGCGTTTGGCGGTGGCGACTGGCCCGCTGTGCTCTCAGTGGCAGTGGTGCCTGTGGGCCTCACCCGTTTTCGTCCCGATGGGGATGCCCTTGTGCCCGTCGATCGCCAGGCAGCCCGCCAGGTAATCGCCTTGGTGGAGCCGATGCAGCAGCACTTTCAGCGGGATCTGGGCAGTCGATTCGTCTGGTTGTCCGATGAGTGGTTTCTGATGGCTGGGCTGCCACTCCCTCCCCGGGCGGATTACGAAGATCTGCCCCAGCAGGAAAACGGCGTGGGCAGCATTCGCGCCTTTCTCGAGGCGCTTGAGCTCGCCACCCGGGAGCTGCCCAAGGCGTTGGCTAGGCCGCGGCGGCTGAGCTGGGTGGTGGGCCAGCTGGTAGCTGAAGCCCTCGAGCCCGTGGTGGCCAGGCTCAACGCGGTGGAGGGGCTGGAGTTGATTTTGCATGGCCTGCCCAGCCCCTACTGGGGTCAGGAACAAGTGGTCACGGGCTTGCTGACAGGTTCGGATCTGCTGACCGGCTTGGCTGGCCTCGATTTGGGAGAGGCCTTGCTGTTGCCGGCGGTGATGTTGCGCCAGGGCGAACCGGTATTTCTCGACGATCTCACCTTGGCCGAGTTCGAGGTCCAGCTGCCGGTGCCGGTGCAGCTGCTGCAGGGTGCGGACGATCTTGTGGCCTCATGTTTTGCCATTACTCCACAAGATCCTTAAGATTCACCAGATGAGATTGGATTAGGTGTCAATTTTCAGTTCGCGCCTAGCCCTCCTTGGCCTGCTTGCAGCACCCATGCTGTCTTTTGCAGTGCAGGCTCAGGAAACGGCTACACCTGCCGCTCCCCAAGCGGAGGCCGGATTGCCTCTGGCGCCAGAAGCGCTCCGGGGTGACTCAACTACCAAGCTGCGGGGCAATCGACCGCGCCTAAATCCAACTCTCGTGACGCCCGCAGCCACCAAGTTGGCTCCAGGGCTTGAGAACCTGCCTGCCCCCGCCTCTCTGGCCCTGCCTGTCAAGCCGGACCAAGTCCGAATCACAGAGTTGCGCCCGCTGGGTTTGGTTGAGGTGGAAAACCTGGCTGAGGTCAACAATCCAAACCTCAAAGCGATTGCCAGCCAGGTGGATCAGGCCCAGAGCAATCTACGGGCCCAAATCTCGCAGTGGTATCCCAACCTGAATTTTGAGGCAGCCTCTGCTCCAGGCTTCACCTCTGGAAAATCAAGGTCTGTGGCGAGCAATGGTTTCACAACGAACCAAACCACTGAACGTTGGGATTTCGGCGCTGCCCTCACGGCGCAGTGGTCACTCATTAATCCTCAGCGGGTGCCATCTATTGCAGCGGCGCGGGATCAATTTGAGAAGGCCAAGTTCCAATACGTCATTGCTCTACGGGATCTGCGGTTGCAGACCGCCTCTGCTTATTTCGATTTGCAGCAGGCAGACGATCAAGTCCGTATTGGTCAGGAGTCGGTGAGGGCTTCGATTGTGAGCCTGAGGGATTCAAAGGCTCGCTTTCAAGCTGGTGTGGCCACCAAGCTTGAAGTGCTGGAGGCTGAAACCCAGCTCTCCCGTGACCAGCAGCTCCTAACCAATTCTCTTGCAGCCCAGGCAATTGCTCGCCGCACATTGGCAGCCTTGCTGGATCTTCCCCAGAACGTAACCCCAACAGCTAAGGATCCGGCCAGAGTGTTTGGTGTCTGGCAGCCCTCTTTGCAGGAGAGCATTATTGCCTCCTATACCTTCCGTGAAGAGTTGGATCAGGCCCTGCTCGACATCTCCATCGCAAACAGTGACGCAAATGCAGCATTGGGTGCAGTGCAACCGTTTTTAAATATCTTTGCGGGTTTTTCTGGCAATGTTTTTGATGGCAATGACCCCATCATTGTGTCTCAACCGGGCGCTGAGGGCAGCAATTACGACACTTCCATCGGCATCAACTTGAGCTGGCGCCTCTTTGACGGCGGGGCTGCGTCGGCCCAATCCCGTCAAAGCAAGCAGCTTGCCCAAGAGAACACTTTCCGTTTCGCTCAGCGCCGGGACGAAATTCGCATCCAGGTGGAGACAAGTTTTTATGAGCTAGAGAAAAATAACCGCAATATTGTTACTACTTCAAGAGAAGTTATTTCGGCGCGCGAATCCCTGCGGCTGGCCCGCCTGCGCTTCCAAGCAGGCGTAACGACCCAGCGTGAGGTGGTGGACAACCAGCGAGACCTCACCCAGGCAGAAGTGCGCTATTCCAACTCCATAACTGATTACAACAAGCGCCTAGCCGAGCTA